>JAHKKJ010000215.1 GCA_020027655.1 Deltaproteobacteria bacterium
CAGGGGCAACAACAAATGTCAAAGCTCCGCTTCCCGGCGTGAACCGCCGGTGAAATACGAGCTCAAGTGCTCAAGTACGCAGGAGAATGGTTTTGGCTAATCGAGAAGGGGAAGCGCGGTAAGCGTGAGGAGACCTCAGCCGAAAGGAGGGAGTTGGGAGCAGGACACTTATATTTCTTTGCGACTCTCTGGTTTACTTACATCCCCCTCATCTGCCGCGGGGGTGTCGAAATAAGCGCTTGTCTTTTCCGAGGGGTTTCTGTGACCGGCTCTTTCTGCTTAAAAGACTTTTTATCGAGTCCGTATTCGCGCATCTTGCGAGAAAGCGTTCGAATACCTATTCCACAGCTTTTCGCGGTTAGTGCGATGTTGCCCTGAGAAAGAGCCAACTTTTGAGCAAGATATTGTTTTTCTTGCTCCCTTAACCAATCACTCAAAGGAGCGTCAGAGCTGGTTCTTTTTTTGTCTTGCTTATACTCATCCGGTTGACCGGGTAGATCCACGGCTTCTATGACCCGGCCCGTGGTAAGCACAATGGCGCGCTCGAGCACGTTTTGAAGTTCTCGGATATTGCCCAGCCAAGGATAGTCTATGAGCAGCCGCATCACCTGCTTAGAAACGGAGCTTATACCTTTGTCTGCCGCTACGGGGTGACGATGAAGAAAATCCTGAACCAAGAGCGGAATGTCTACTTTTCTCTGACGCAACGGGATCAGTTGGATGGGAATGACGTTAATGCGATAATAAAAATCTGAGCGCATTTTCCCTTCGGCAACCATCTCCTTTAATGGAACATTGGTGGCCGCGATCACGCGCATATCCACTTGGATACCGTGACTTCCCCCCAGGCGATGAACCTTTTGATCTTCAAGGACGCGCAGCAACTTTCCCTGCATGACAACCGACATACTTTCAATTTCATCGAGAAATAGAGTCCCGGTGTGAGCCAGTTCGATCTTTCCCGCTTTGGCATGGTCCGCCCCAGTAAAAGCGCCTTTCTCATAACCAAAGAGCTCGCTTTCTAGAAGAGTTTCAGGAAAGCCCGCGCAGTTAATGGTCACAAACGGTCTCTTGCTACGATTGCTATGATAATGAACAGCACTGGCAACCAACTCCTTGCCGGTTCCCGTTTCGCCTTCAATCAGCACGGTCATTTCCGTAGGCGCGACCATTCGAATAATTTCAAATAGACGGTGCATCTCGGCTGTTTTGCTGAGCATGCCGCCGAACTCGTAACCGTCTTTAAGGTACCGACGCAAGTGCCGAATCTCCATGTAGACTCGGGTTTTTTCAAGCGCCGCACGAGTCGATTCTTGTACGCTTCCCAAGTCAAAGGGTTTAACGACAAAATCGCAGGCCCCGTGCTTGAGCACATTGATTGCTGTTTCGATATTGGAATATCCGGTAATCGCGATCACGGGCACATCGGGATAACTCTCCTGCATGCGTGCAATCAACTCGACGCCGTCCATGCCCGGGAGCTTGATGTCCGTAATGACAAAGTCGATATTACCATCCGCGAGTTGCTTCAACGCATCTTCAGCGGAAGACACAGGAACGACAGTGTAGCCGCTATGGGTGTACAAGCGCACCAACTGGCTGCGGACTACCGGGTCGTCATCAACCACGAGGATGTTGGGAATCAGAGAACTCACGGGAGCGCCCTTTTGATACTCCTGTGAATCATCATTCTTCGATGATTTCCCAGGAGAACCTAACAATGACGCAATGTTGCTTCTATCTATTTCAACGGAACTCATTTGTCTAATTTTTTTTTGACTCGGGCGCACGAATCAATAATGAAAATACGCCACGGTTTGAATCCTCTTTGCGAAAGACGATTTCCCCGTAATGGCGCCGTAGAATCTGCTGCGCCACCGCCATGCTCAATCCAAGCCGGTAACCATTAACGTTGGAAAAAGGACGAAAAACATCCTTCTCGTCCACCTGTAACGAAGTCGAGGAGGAGCTGACTATATTCAGCTCAATATACCTCTCTCCTTCCCGCCGACGCATTCCTGCCTCGATCTTGAGGTCTCCGCCTTGGGGAAGAAGCGCGCGCGAGAAATCAATAACGCCTCTCAGCGCTCGGTCGAACTGCCCGTCTAAAGGCACCTTCGGAAGCGCTTCCTTGACGATCATCCCCGTACGAATCCCGTGTGCAGCCATCTCCTTTTCTTTACTTTGGATCACCTCCGTTAGTAGTGATGCCGGATCTTCGGTTCTAGGCCGATGTGTTGAAGGAAAGAGATACTCCTCAATTTCATGGGCAAGCGTACGAATCTGGGTGATACCGCGAGCCATCGCTTCGGCGCTTTCCACGGATAAAACACCCGACCATCGTGAAAGCTCCAGTTCGCCGCTGATCGTTTGCAGGTTATTACCTATGTCATGGGTCAGACCCCCTACCAGTTTTCGCAGCGGGTAGGCTTCGGTAAATTCATCCTCAAATGCAGCTTCCTCGGTGTAAAGACTCCATATCCCGAGCGCGTCGCTCTCTCGACCGGAATGAACAACGGAGATCTCCCTCAGCCTGAGCGCAGTAGCCTGTTTCTTCGGAAGAAAACGATACTGACATGAAACCCTTTTCTCTCCGGCCCGGAGTTTTGTCCAGGCTGACACAAAGGCAGAGCGATCCTGAGGATGGATACGCTCCGTCCAAAGGGAACTGTTTTGGCGAAAGTCTTCCTCCGAGAACCCAAACAGTTCCCGGGTCGGATGATTGAAGATACATGAGCGACGATCAAGACTCCAAAGCGCTACCGGGTACGGGATGACTTCGAGAATGATACCGGCGTCGACGAGGCCGGTCGAAGAAGAAGAAAACGAATTACTATCTGCTATAGCTGGTAGGGTTGGCACTGGAAATTGAGGTGATTTCTTTATTGGCTTTTCTCCTCGCAACGACCTAACGTTATTCGGCGCCATTAAGACAAAGTGAGGGTAAATCTCCCCCTGCTCTCCTTATCGGTTTCGATGAATTGAATTTTAGCCCTCAAAAGAACCGAAGGGCCGCAATTAAATTCCGAGTCGCGAACGGTGACTCCCTCGGGTCCGAACCGAAGCTTGTTTGCTATTGACGTTGATTTCCTCCGTATGGAGCCGAAGTCTTTTGGCTTCCATAAAACAGAGGGAGCAAACAATCATATCAAGCAAGGTGATGCCTTCTTCTTCGCTCGTAACCCGATAGGCGCTACCTACAATCAACTCCCCGCAATGTTGACAAACACGGTTCATAAGTTCCCATCAGGGGCAAGGAGTATGCCATATCAGATTGATTTACTAATGTACAGTGGATCCATACGATTAACGGCCAAGTTAGTCAAACACATTGGATTACAAGAAGGTTTTTGTTTTACCAAAAAAATCAGTTTTTTCGATCGATTCTGTTGATGAAGGGAATTACCGTCGTCTCTATAAGTGCTGTCAGAGAATTACCTACAAAAGTCTCTCAGCCCTGACTTGCAAAGAACAGCCGCTAAGGTAGACGAAATCGCTTCAAACTGCGGCGGCATTTTTAGAATCGCGCCGACGATCATAACTAGGATTTGCATGCTCGATTCATTAATATCATCAGTTAGAGTGATGATATCTTCGTTACATACTCCCTTTTGTAATTCCGGCTTGACTTTATCAAGAAACCGAACCCCGTCCTGTCTCAGCTCATTACAGATAAGCTCAACTCCTTCTTCCCAATCGGACCTGTCAGGCTTGGAAGGTAAAGTTGCATATAGATTCCTCGCCTGCCTCGCTTTTCTGGCAGCTGAAAGATAACTTATGATCCCCGCCACACGCTTCGGCTTATCAGAGGCGAGCAGCTGACAACCCAAAATCATATGAAGCTCGTCAACTCCCAAGGGTAATAGCTGCATAGCTTCGGTCGTTAATTCTTCAATCGTTAATTCTTTCATGGCTGACCTCACCTCATCTCGTGCACTCCTCATGACAGAAACCGCAAGGACTGGACGGCTCAAAAAATTCAAAGACAAGAGCCCTTCAGGAGAGGAAGTCTACAAAAGATTCAAATCAGATCTGGAAAAACCTTTGAGAGCATTGCGAGTATCGAGGATCATGGAGCCGAACTTAACGACCATCGAGTAATCGAAGGCGGAGTGGTCGGTCAAGATTGCAACGCAATCCATCGACTGAAGCAGATTAGGTGTCAATTCAATGGCTTTGAGGGTCTCACCCCGGACCACAATAGATCGAACATAAGGATCGCAGAAATAGACTGCGGCTCCCTTTTCACGGAGGCCCTCCAGGACCTGAAGCGCGGGTGACTCTCGAATGTCGTTGGTGTCGCGTTTATAGGTGACACCCAACCCGAGAATCTTAGATCCTTTTAAAGGCTTGCGCCTTTCATTTAACGCGTCGGCGATGCGTTGAACCATAAATGCGGGCATCTGATTGTTGATATGTCCTGCCAACTCAATAAGCCTTGGCTCGCAACCGTTCATTTTGGCTTTCCAGGTGAGATAATAGGGATCTACGGGAATACAGTGACCCCCTAGCCCGGGCCCAGGATAGAACGGCATGAAGCCGAAAGGCTTGGTTTTGGCCGCTTCGATCACCTCCCAGACGTTGATTCCGAAACTATGGCAAGTCAATGCCATTTCGTTGGCCAAAGCGATATTGACGCTACGAAATGTATTCTCTAAAAGCTTGACCATTTCGGCGCAATCGGTAGAGGAAACCGGGACGACTGTTTGGATAAACTGCTCATAAAGTAAACAGGCGATCTCAGTGCAGTGGGGAGTAATGCCACCAACGACTTTGGGAATATTGCGGGTCGTATAGGTTGCATTAGCCGGATCGACTCGCTCGGGGGAGTAAGCAAGGAAAAAATCATGGCCGACCCGAAGACCTGATTCCTCAAGAATGGGCAAAACAACCTCGCGGGTGGTCCCCGGATACGTGGTACTTTCAAGAATAATGAGCTGCCCCGGGCGAATGTGAATTCGGATCGCCTCCACTGCAGCAATGACGTAAGAGAGATCAGGATCCTTGTTCTTTCGTAGCGGCGTCGGCACACAGATGTTCAGGGTATCGAGTCCTTCGACAGCCGCCAGAGATTGGGTTGCTCTCATCCTGGCTGCGGAGACCGCAGACTGAAGAGCCTCGCTGGCAACATCGAGAACATAGGAAACCCCTGAGTTGACGGAATCCACCTTTGCTTTGACAAGATCAATGCCAGTAACTTGGAAACCCCTGTGTGCCATTTCAATAGCTAACGGTAGACCCACATAGCCCAGGCCGACGACACCCACCTTGGCCGAACGTTCCCGAATCTTCTCTTTCAACTCCCGAGCTGCCTCCGGAGATTCTGTCTGGTTTCGCAACATGGAAACGGCCTCTACCCGATGTTCCATAAAAGCTCCCTCCCTGGATACTTTTTACAGTCTCGATTGGCTTATCGTTCGCTTACTCTCAGCTCCTTTTTGATCAGGCCTGATTTCTCACCGGCCGCAAAACGTCGGCGGCCCCTTCTCTCCTTGCCCGGCGTTGCCTCGCCTGCTTTGAAATGTTGGCGTTCATGGGTCGAAAAGTGGGCACCATCTCGTAGAGCAACTCGATCACGCGCTCGGATTTACCGCTGATGGCGAGTTGCTCCAGTTCTGCAATTTTCTGAACCAGAAATTCCAATTCGGGAATCCAGCCGGACTGCACCTGCAGAATTTTTTCTACCTCTGAAGGTACCAGCGTTTCATCCATCGCTACCAACTCTTCACGCAGTTTTTCGCCGGGTCGAAGCCCGACGAACGCAATGGAAATTTCCTCTTCTGGAACAAAGCCGGCAAGGCGAATCAGGTGATGAGCCATATCGATGAGTTTGATCTGCTCCCCCATCTCTAGCACAAAGATCTCTCCACCTCGGGCCAGAGTGGCGGCCTGAAGGACCAGCAGGACCGCCTCGGGAATCGTCATAAAGTAACGGCTGATTTCCGGATGAGTCACCGTAACGGGCCCGCCCTGCTCAATTTGCTTCAAGAATAAAGGCACCACGCTGCCATTGCTGCCCAAGACATTGCCAAACCGGACCGCTGAGAATGCCGTTGCGCTCTGGCAATCCTTGGCCAGTGCCTGGACATACATTTCACCGACCCGTTTGGTGACTCCCATGAGGTTCGTCGGATTGACGGCTTTATCCGTGGAAATCAGGATGAATCTTTCAGCCTTTTGTCGAACCGCAAGCTGCATCAAACGGTGGGTGCCGACAATATTGTTGAGCACGGCCTCACCCGGGTGTTGCTCCATCATGGGCACATGCTTGTAGGCTGCCGCATGAAAGATGATTTGGGGAGCTTCCCGGGCAAATACCTGCTCTAACGGATTGATGTTCTTGATATCGGCGAGTACTGCGCTCCGGCTCAAATCGGGAAAAGAGCGCTGGAGTTCCATATCAATGTCGTAGA
>JAHKKJ010000216.1 GCA_020027655.1 Deltaproteobacteria bacterium
GTTCAAGAGATCGACATCTTTTTTTGGCTCTATCTTCATCTGCTTGCGCCGGTGATTATCCGCTCGGCCGCTTTGTATCCCAACTTCGACACCTTTGTCTGTTCCCTAAGTTACAACCACTCAGTCGGGCCACGCCCTAACACGATGGCAGCAGATTTGCTAATTCATCGACAAGGAGGGGAAGCGGCATGCTGAAAACCGCCGTCCAATCAGCCGAGCTTCAAAGCCTACAGATACTCAATTGGATTCCACGCAAGCGGATGAATCTATTGAGCCGCCACATGACAGAGCTGCGGCTTGGGAAAGGCGAGGTTTTGTACCGCCCCGGACAGCCGGCCAAACAGCTTTTTTGCGTGCTTGAAGGGTCGGTTGGTCTGTCTCTGTTGGGAAGCAAGGGTAATTACCTGCGACTTGCTGTGGTCGAGCGGGGGGAATTCTTTGGCATTTCCGCGCTTGTCTCAGGATGGCGCCGGGTGAGTAGAGCCATGACGCTTCGCGCTTCGCGGGTCGGGGCGATCGACGCCAAACTGTTTGTCAGCGAAATCTGCGCAATGCCGTGGGAAACCTTCACTGCCCTCACGGACACCACGATTAAACCATTACTTCTTCTGTCGCTCCGCCGCGCGGTTTTTCTTGTCGAGGATCTTCCCGATCGAGTGGCCCTGGCGCTCTGGGAATTTGCTGGACACCCAAATGCCGTAACCTTAAAAGGACTGCTTCCCTCGACGCTTACCCATGAAGAGCTCGCTGCTGTCGTCGGCGCCTCGCGGCCGCGCGTATCCCTAGCCCTCAAACAACTGGAGAGCAGGGGCTTGTTCGCTCGCGAAGGAAACCAGATCAGGGTCCAGAAAAAACCTCTGCAGGACTATCTCCAGCGCAAATACGAATCTCTGATCTAAGGTCTTTGACGGCATCTACCGCTGTCGTTAACCCCCGTCTATTGATCCGGAAATCAAAGATCGATTTCCCAACTATGGTAATCTTTTTGCCAGAGCTAAGAAGTATTACGGTTCCTAAATTCCTTCGCGTGAAACAATTCGAGCTAACTCGTTGAGTTCACATCTTAAATAAATCTAACGCTATGCCTTACCCGGTTCCCATACTGGCACACGCTTTGCCATTCAATGTTATCGTGGGAGGTACTTATGGTAAACGAAACCGAACTGTTCTACCTGGTGATCCTGATCTTGCTCACGCTGACTGTCCATCTCATTCTGAATATGACAGGCCCCCGGCGAGACGGCAAATCTCACCGTTAAGTTGCGAACAGAAAAGGAGCGGGTGCGATCGGGAAACATGTGTGCGGGCATCAGCGATTCTGGCCGTTGCAACAATTCCGGATTGGCTTTCTCATTCTTTTATCCCTATCAATATGTGTAGTGAAGCTTCGCCCGCACGGTACAGTGACATGGGACTTCTTCAGTTGTCTGTAATCTCGAGGAGCAGGGTATGCCCACTTATGAATTTCAATGTGAGAAATGCCGGAAGCGATTCGAGCTCGTCTACACCATCACGGAATATGAGCGGAAAGCTCGGAAACTGAAGTGCCCAAAATGTGGTAGCACCAGAGTCGGGCGCAAAATTTCTTCCTTTGAAGTGAAAACGTCGAAGAAAAGCTGAGCGAAGAGTCCAATCCCGATGGGAGGATGCAATGCTAGTCGGGTTTTGTGTCGGAGGCCGGTTTTCCCAGAATTGCGAGAATTTCTTTCGTCGTTTCCATGCGGTGAGATTTCTCGAAAGGTTTTTTCGTTTCGCATCATCCTCTTCTGTGGCTTCTATTAAGATACTGCTTTGTTGATCCTCTGGCATAAGAATTGCGCTTTTAGGACATTAGAGGATTAGATCAATGACACTACTAGTTTACCTGCTCGTCGCAATTGTTGTGCTCGGCGTGTTTTTTCTCCTGCTTTCGTCCGCCGCAGCCGCATATCTGAAATTCCGCGGCACGAGGTTGGTTACTTGTCCTGAGACAAAAGAACCTGCGGCCGTTGAGGTGGATGCAAAGTATGCCGCATTCACTGCTCCTATGGGTGAGCGAGATCTTAGGTTGAAGGACTGCAGTCGCTGGCCGGAGCGTCAAGACTGTGAGCAGCAGTGCCTGGGTCAGATCGTGTCAGCCCCTGAGGATTGCTTGGTTGGGAATATCTTGACGAAGTGGTACGGGGAAAGAACGTGCGTGTTTTGCGGCAAGGCCCTTGGTGAGATTGATTGGCTGGACCATAAACCCGCTCTTATGAGTCCCGAGCGTGTTACCCTGGAGTGGAACGAAATCCCCGCAGACAAAGTCCCTGTGGTTCTACAGACTCACATGCCGGTGTGCTGGGACTGTCACATCGCAGAGACGTTTCGTCGCCGTTATCCAGAACTGTTTGTGGACCGTTCTTGGAAACCCCGGGAATCACATCTGAGCAGCTAAATTAGTCCAGGCCTCAAAAGGGTGTTCTCTGAGGAGGTCGGCCATGAGTAAGGATACTTTAACTATAACGGATAATCGGACAGGCAGAAACTATGAGATTCCCATTCAAAACGGGACGATTCGGTCCACAGATCTGCGCCAGATCAAAATCTCTGAAGATGATTTTGGCTTGATGGGCTATGATCCGGCGTTTATGAATACGGCGTCCTGTCAAAGTAAGATTACCTTTGTTGATGGGGAAAAAGGAGTCTTGCGGTATCGAGGTTACCCCATCGAAGAGTTGGCGGAGAAAAGTACTTATCTCGAGACTGCCTACCTGATTCTTTACGGGGAGCTTCCCACCGAGGCGGAGCTGAAACAGTGGGCGCATAATATTACTTTTCACACCATCATTCATGAGAACATTAAGAAGTTCATTGACGGCTTTCACTACGATGCTCATCCTATGGGAATGTTGGTGAGTACCGTTGCTGCCCTTTCAACCTTCTACCCCGATGCCAGGAGTATCTTTGATCCCGAATCACAGCGAAAGCAGACCTATCGGCTCATTGGCAAGATGCCCACTCTGGCAGCCTTTGTTTACCGGCACAGCCGCGGGATGCCCTACGCCTATCCCGACAATGACTTAAGCTACACCGGGAACTTTTTGAATATGCTCTTTAAGATGACCGAGGTGAAATATAGGCCCGACCCGATCCTCGAGCATGCCCTGGATGTTCTTTTCATTCTCCATGCTGACCATGAGCAGAACTGCGGTACGAATGCCATGCGGAGCGTGGGAAGCTCTCACGTGGATTGCTATTCGGCGGTTGCGGCTGCAGCCGCGGCTCTTTACGGCCCTCTGCATGGCGGGGCGAACGAAGAGGTGCTCAGAATGCTCAGGGAGATTGGTTCAAAAAATAGGGTTCCCGAATTCATCAAAAAAGTTAAGGCCGGTGAGGGTCTGCTCATGGGTTTTGGCCACAGGGTGTATAAAAACTATGATCCTAGGGCGAAGATCATCAAACAGGTGGCTGACCGGGTCTTTGAGGTTACGGGAAGGAATCCGTTACTTGATATTGCCCTGGAACTTGAGAGGATTGCCCTGGAGGACGACTATTTTATCAAGCGCAAGCTCTACCCGAATGTCGATTTTTATTCCGGCATTATCTACGAGGCGATGGGATTTCCGGTGGAGATGTTTCCCGTGCTTTTTGCCATCCCGCGTACCTCCGGGTGGATCGCTCAGTGGCAGGAAATGCTTTCTGATCCCGAGCAAAAGATAGCACGGCCACGGCAGATCTATTTGGGGCCCGAGAAACGAGTTTATGCAGCGATGGAACAGAGGCGTAGCGCGTAACAACCTGGCAGATAATGGGAGCCCGAAAAAAAAGCCCTCAGGTTACCCTGTATAGGGCAAAGCCTGCCGGCGTCACCGAAGCGATTAAAACGCTTTTGCTTGTCCTGCCTACGCTGATAGGTGCCTTCTTGATAGCGGGTTATATTCGCGTCCTTATGCCTGAGGACGTAGTACGGGAGTGGCTAGGAGAAGGGTCAGTTTTCCCATTGCAGCATCGCTTTACCATGCGGGCGGGAGTGTTCAAACCGTCACAACATACATAACCTCATGGGCCCTTTGGGGTGGCGGGATCATCTTTTACGAGTTCTCGATTTTGGGCCCCCAGACTCTTCACCATTCGAATAATCGCCAGCATCCTTTTCCCTCTGCTGGCTGGGATTATTGCCGGCTCTTTGGCGAAAATCGTCTAGACGCCGGGGTCATTTAGGCTGCTCTTCTCTTGCGCTCTTCTATAAGCCGGGCGATCTCGGGCTTTACGAGTTGCGCGAAGTCGCTATACTTTAACCGCACCGTTTGCACGTGATTGCCGGCGTTGAAATAGATGTGTTCGTCTTTCTCCAGCGCTGGATCGACGACAACGGGCAGTCCAAACAGATTACCGAACGGTGGCATCGCTCCGATCTCACATTCGGGGAAATGGGAGATGAATTCGGCCTCCGTCGCAAGCTTCACCGCTTTCGCGCCGAGACTCGCTTTAGCCGTATTCAAATTGATCCTCTGACTCCCCGGGATCACCCCCATAACCGGGCGACCATCCACCTCGAGCACAACGACCTTGGCCATCTCTTTGCCGGAGAAATGCTGTTGCGCAGCAATCTCCTGGGCCGTATAGGCCAACGGATGATTGTAAACCTCGTAAGAAACCCTCGCTTCATCAAGTAATTCTTTGAGCCTTCTTAAAATCGGCATATATACCTCCTTGCCTTTCGCCCGTTTGAATTATGACTAATTTTTGGAACTACAAGAATCATGCCGATGTTTTGTGACCTGACTACAGTTGATTTTCGGCATTTCGCCAAGGTTATTGTGAGACGGAAAAGAAATCATTCCTCAGCCTTGCGAAGCCTGGCGCCGCTGTTTCCCACCCCTGCGAAGAAAAAAATTGCATTCGGATAATCCAGGAAACAAGCCAGCGGAAAATCAATCTTTTATTAAGGCACTGTTTCTCCAACCGATGGCACATCTCTTGCCGTTTTCAAAAACGGGTCAGCGTTGATTTACAGAACAGGAGGCAAACGGATTATGGAAATTCCCCTGCAGATCACATTTCGCAACATGCCCCCATCCCAGGCAATTGAGGACAACATTCGGGAGAAGGCGTCTAAGCTCGAATCCTTTTATGACCGAATCATGAGTTGTCGGGTCATTGTGGAAGCACCGCATCGTCACCATCGTAAGGGAAAGGTATACGAGGTGCGCATCGATCTTACGGTGCCAGGCGGCGAGCTGGTCATCAATCGCTCGCCAAAACGTTTAAAAGCGGCGAAATCGGCAGAAGCGCCAGAGATAAGGCTCATCGAAAGCCACGAACCCAGCAAGCATGGCGCCCATGCGGATGTCTACGTTGCCATTCGTGATGCCTTCAACGCGGCCGGGCGCAAACTGCAAGACCACGTGCGCCGTCAGAGCGGTGCCGTTAAGCTGCATGAGGGTCCGCCCCGCGCGCGCGTCGCCAAGCTCTTTCCTGAAGAGAGGTATGGTTTTCTCGAAACGCCTGATGGACGTGAGATCTACTTTCACAGCAATAGTGTCCTTCAGCCTGGGTTCGGTGACTTGGATGTCGGGGCTGAGGTCTATTTTGCTGAGGAGCAGGGAGAAAAAGGCCCCCAGGCAAGTACCGTGCGATTTGTCGAAAAATAGGAGAATAAGATGTTTGACGAAATCCTCGTATGCCTGGATGGTTCGCCGTTGGCCGAAAAGATATTGCCCTTGGCGCAAGGAATTGCAAGCGGCAAGGGCTCGACGGTCATCTCAATGAGAGTCCTTGGAAGCAGTGAGGAATTGTCCGCGGAAGAGAGTTATATGCGCGAGCGCGCCGGCGTTCTCCGCGTGCCCATCAGGTTTCTGATCTCACCTGACCCAGCGACCGCTATCATCGAAGAATTAGAGAAGAATCCGCGGGCTATGGCGGCCCTGACCACGCATGGGCGAACCGCTTGGGGGGAAGCGTTATTAGGAAGCGTGGCACTAAAAGTGATTCGTGGCGCAAGGCGTCCCGTGCTCCTTTATCGCGCGAGATCGGACAGTTTAGCTGCGCCCACAAAGATCACCACCCTGGTGGTGGCCCTGGACGGTAGCGAGTTTTCGGAAAAAATAGTTCCGTCCGCCGTTGCGATGGCAAAGTCCCTCAACAGCCGAATCATGCTGGTTCAAGCTCTACCCGCGGAAAATGCTCCTGCCGCGAGAGCTAACCTACCAGTAGGCGACGTCCTCGAATCTTCTTACCTTCAGGCTAAGGCTGCTGAAATCAAGAAACGGTACCAAATCGAGCCGGCCTGGGACGTGCTTCACGGCGAAGCGGGTGATGCGATATGCCGTTATGTGAACGGAATGAAAAATACTCTCCTCGCCATGACGTCCCACGCTCGCGGTGGACTCGAAAGGGCCCTTCTCGGCAGTGTCGCTGCAGCGTGCATTCGTAAGGC
>JAHKKJ010000817.1 GCA_020027655.1 Deltaproteobacteria bacterium
GAATATCCTCGAAAGAGGGAATATTGTAGTCGCCCAAGTTTGCATTCAGGAGCTGGCCGCGGTCGTCGTACGCCATCTCCTCGAAAAGCGCTTGCCCGAGCCCAAAGATCGTGGATCCCTCCAGTTGCAGCTCGCATAAACGCGGATTCACGACCCGTCCCGCGAAGACGTGGGGGCTCAGGTGAAGAACTTTGACCTTGCCGGTCTCCATGTCGACTTCCACTTCACAACCCATCGCTCCCTGGTGCCAATGGACGGAGCCGATGCCCTGTCCCGTTTCCAAATCGAGGCCGCCGCGGGTGCTGAATGCGCCGCGCCCCATAAGGTTACCCTGACTGCTGCGCAGCGCAATCTCGCCGTAACCAAGCGAGCGGCCGGGAGTGCCGCGAACCGCGACTCTACCCTCTCCGAGAACCAAGTCGCTCACGGATGCTTCGAGCAGCTCAGCTGCGTAATCGAACAACTGCCGCTTAAGGTCGGCGGCTGCCTTGCCAATGGCGCCTCCCATGGAAAAAGTCGTGCGGCTGGAACTCGTCTGTTGATCATAGGGTGTCAGTTCGGTGTCTGGATCGGACACCGACACGCGGCTCATCGGTAGCTCCAGCGCATCGGCCGCGATCTGAGCCAGCACGGTCTTGGCGCCCTGTCCGAGCTCTACGCTGCTGGTCAAGACATTGAGGCTGCCGTCTTCATTTAATTTAAGCGCCGCGGTGGAAGTTGAAGGGGTAATGGTCGCTTTGATCACCAGTGCCAATCCCTTGCCGCGCCGTGTGATATCTTTCTCCTGGGAAGGGCGATTTTTGTTAAGCCAGCGGGCATCGCTCGATGTCCATTGCAGGTCTTCCGCAACCTGGTCCAAGAGCTCATCGTAGTGTATGTCAGCGAGTTTCTCGCCGGTGGCGAAGCAATCATTGTCTCGAAGCAGATTCTTCCGCCGCAATTCAACCGGATCCAGGGCAAGCCGTTCGGCGATCAGATCCATCTGGCTCTCATAGGCCCAAACGGCCTGAGGCACGCCGAAGCCGCGCAGCGCTCCAGCCGGTACGACGTTGGTCCACACCGCGCATGAGTCGATCCATACATGGGGAATCTTGTACGGCCCGGACATGGCGGAGCCGCCGTTGCGCGCGACGACGGGTCCGATATCGCTATACGCGCCGGTGTTAAAATTGGCGCTCACTTTGCGCGCGACCAATGCGCCATCCTTCATAACGCCGGTCTTTATTCGGATCGTCGCGGGGTGTTTGCACACCGTAACAAACTCTTCTTCCCTTTTGAGCAGGATCTTGACTGGCCGGTTCGCCTTCCGCGCCAGGAACGATGTGATCGGCTCCAACCTGAGCGACCCTTTCGATCCGAAACCGCCACCCAGGGTCTCGACAATAACCCTGACTCGCGCCAGCGGTAGGTTGAATAGCTCAGCCATTTGCGAGCGGATGGCATGGGGCATCTGCGTCGAGGTCCATATCGTCAGCTTTCCTTGGAAAAACTCGGCAACGGTCACGTGGGGTTCCAAGGGAACATGCTGCGCCGCGGGCGAGCGGAAGACATCCTCGAAAACAAAATCAGCCTCGCGAAACCCCTGTTCGACATCGCCGCGACGGAGCTTGAAGTGACTGCAGAGGTTGCTCCCCGCTGGGAGATCTTGAATCAATTTGCTGAACATCGGCTGCTGCTCCGGCCGCGGATCGTGGACCAGCGGCGCGCCGGGTTTGAGCGCCTCCTCTTCATCAAACACGGCGGGCAGTTCTTGGTACTCGACTTCGATGAGCGACAAGGCCTCCGCCGCGATATCGTCATTGGTGACGATGCAGGTCTTGGTTTGCCCGAGGGCGATCGTGCCAGCACAGTCAACTGAAAGGCTCGTGCTGAGCACATCTCTTCCGGTGTTCACCCGAAAGCCGACATCAGAGGGACCTGTCCGCAGTTTGCATATGTGCCAGCAGCGGTCATTCCACCAACTCGCTTCCTAATCGGCAGCATAGCCACCGCCGGTTCAGAGTGAGCAATTTTGCTCAGACACTGCCGGGTGCGTGCCCTAGGCCGACTATCACTAGAAATCATGGTGCATAAGCGCGTGTCGGAGCACGTCAAGTCGAGGTCGTGAATGAAGATCCTGGTGGTCGATGATCATGAGCTGATCCGAGAGGCGCTGCGCGGCGTCCTTAAGGAATTGAAGAGGGATGCGATCATCTTGGAGGCCGCGGATAGCCGCCAAGCGATGCAGTTCGTCTCAGAACAGGCAGATATCGGCCTCATTCTGCTCGATCTGAATTTGCCGGATCGGGACGGCTTTTCCGTACTCAGCGAGCTGTGTGAACGTCGTCCGGCCATATCGGTGGTTGTTCTGTCGGCCCGGCAGGACCGAGACAGTGTGGTCAAGGCACTGGACCTCGGCGCGCTTGGTTTCATTCCGAAGTCCGGACAGCGCGAGGTAATGCTGAGTGCTCTACAGCTGGTGTTTGCCGGTGGCATCGGAGAAAACGCGGCTCCCGTGCGCGCCGCCGTCTGCCGCGATGCAGCTTGGCTCGGCGTTGAACTGGACATCACCGCCAACGACGCCGGTGATCAGCTGATCACCACGAAAACAAGCCGTACCGCCGCCTGGGTCGTGCCGACCGACGAAGAGCTTGTCA
>JAHKKJ010000818.1 GCA_020027655.1 Deltaproteobacteria bacterium
CCCTCTCCTGGGCGACGCGCCAAAAAGAAACCATACTCCCAGTGAGCCTTCCAGATCGCCACCGCCATAAAAATGGCCAAACCCAAGGCGAACGGTCGCGTCAGAAACCCGACGAGTAGAGCGAAGCTGCCGAGGAATTCGGTTAGCATCCCGACCATGCCAATGGGGGTGGGAATTGCATACTTCTCCTTCCAGTTGGCCAGCATGCCTTTCAAGCCACGACCATCGTACCAACCGAAAATCTGCTGCGTCGAGTGAGCAAAGAACGCGACCGCAAGACCCAGGCGTAAAAACACAAATGAAAAAGATGGAGACGTTTCTAAAATCCAACTCATGCGCGACCTCCGATGGCGCTAAAATGGTTTGGTCAATAACACATCGCGCCCACCATACGCCCGACTTTCCGCAATTTGTCGAACCAAACCATATAGCATAGCCATCCATCTGAACAAGTCTCTGAATACCCACGCTTTTGCTTCTGCCCTGCTTGACTGCTAGCTTCCGTTTGGCCTATTCTACGCGACGCTAAAAGCCCGGCACGCATTTCCTTTTCGGGCCGCGTGATGCGCGGGAAATTCGTCCGCCGGAGTAAGCTGAGGGTACGGCGCAAAAGTTTAGTAAGCGAGGTTAAGATGAGCGAAGTAACCGTTCAGGGCACGGAACATTGGACGCGCAAGAGCAACGTGCGGCTATTCCTGTGGCGGAAGAGCGCCGTCGAGCCGCGTGATGCGAAGGGCACGATTCTGTTCGTCCACGGCTCGTCGATGGCGTCGCAGCCTACGTTCGATCTGCACGTGCCCGGCCGGCCCGATTCATCGGCGATGGACTGGTTCGCGGCGCGCGGCTTCGACACCTGGTGCATGGACAACGAGGGCTACGGACGCTCGGACAAGCACCGCCCGATCAACTGCGACATCATCAACGGCGCTGACGACCTCGCAGCGGGCACCGAATACATCACGCGCACGACCGGCGCGTCAAAGCTCCTGGTCTACGGTATCTCGTCGGGAGCGCTGAAAGCTGCGCTCTTCACGGCTCGACATCCGGAGCGGGTCGCCCGCCTCGCGCTCGACGCCTTCGTGTGGACCGGCGAGGGCAGCCCGACGCTGGCCGAGCGGCGGAAGAGGCTGCCTGAGTTTCAATCGAAGCACCGCCGCCCCATCGACCGCGCCTTTGTGCACAGTATTTTCGATCGCGACCATCCGGGCACGGCGGACGAGGCAACGATCAATGCCTTCTCGGACGCGATCCTCGCGCTCGATGACTCGGTACCGACCGGGACTTACGTCGATATGTGCTCGAAACTGCCGCTGGTCGACCCGGAGAAAGTCACCGTGCCGACGATCATTATGCGCGGCGAGTTCGACGGCATCGCCGGCTTCGATGATCTCATCGAATTCTTCAAGCGGCTGCCGAATCCGGACAAGCAGTTCGCGGTGATGGCTGGCATCGCGCACGCGAGCTTCCAGCAGAAGAACTATCGCGCCGTCTATCACATCCTGCACGCATTCTTCACTCAGCCCGAGCCGGTGTACCGCGGGTAGCCCGGGCTTTCGACTAAAAGCCCTCGGTAGCTCGCTATTGAGGGAATACCTCTTCTCAAACAACGCGCCATTCCGCTGCATTTGGAAGAATTGACCTCAGGATGCAGCAATAACGCCCGGGCAGGGTTAGGCGTGTCTTCTGGGAACTCAAGGATTTTACTGGTCCAAAGGCTGTCCTAATTGGTCCGTTGTTTAGCAAACTGCCTTATGGAACGCAGATCCATAACCCAGTCGAGCGCGGATCGGCACCACCCTTGTGTCTTTGGCCGTAGCTCGGCTCGCTGGCGCACCGTGCCCACACGGATATTGAATATCTGAGGGTCGGTTGCGGCTGCCGCATAGATCGGCGTGCCGCACTCAGGGCAGAACGCTTGGGCGCGCTTGGCGCCGCTTTCGGCAGTCTTTACATAAATCTTTGGTTGCCCGCCACTTAAGCTAAACGCGTCCTGTGCTGCGGGGACACTGGTGCGAAAGGCGGAACCCGAAAGCGTCTGGCAATCCGTGCAATGGCATATCCCGACCTTTTCGGGATCGATTTCCGCGACGTAAGTAATGTAGCCGCAATGGCACCCACCGTCGATCTTCATAAAAGTCTCCTCCAAGCGAAGGAACACGCGAGTCGCCTTCGTAAAAACATAGTTGCTACCTCCGAATGATAAAAACGCCTTGGCATATCTCTCCCAATATGGGTCTAACCCTCCCGTTCTTCGGCGTCAACCCGATTTGGTAGCCGAGTTACCTCAATCCAAAGTACCCCGGCGGTTGCAAGCTGCTTCACAGCATCACTTCGGCGAGGCTCTTCATGTCCGGCGCAATAATGTCCGGCTGGTGCGGAGTGTCGCCGAAGGGCAGCTTCCGATGGTCGATGAATGCCGAATGCATGCCCGCGGACTTGGCCCCGATGCAATCGAAGGCGTGGTTGGCGACGAAGAGGACTTCATCCATTCTCACGCCCATGATCTCGGCGGCCTTGGTGTATGTTGCTACGTGGGGTTTGAATGAGTTGGCGACAGCGACCGAGATCACTGCGTCGAACGGAATCTTATGGAAGGCCTTGGCGGCCTCCAGCATGTCGGGATCGCCGTTCGAGAG
>JAHKKJ010000819.1 GCA_020027655.1 Deltaproteobacteria bacterium
AGGCTCAGCTGTGAAGTCCCGGGACGCCGGAAGTTTTTCGTTGTCAACTCCGGCCAACGCCTGTTGATGCCCGCCTTTTTGCAGGCGATTTGAAACAGCTCCGCCATTTGCTGAGCGAATATTCCCTCGCCGCGCATCCGGGTTTTGAAGTTAGGGTCGTTAAGCTTGCCGCCGCGCATCGAGCGAATCCGATTAAGAATCTTTTCCTTTCGCTCGGGAAAATGTTGCTCCAGCCATTGCTCAAACAAAGCCTTCACGGCAAACGGCAGGCGCAAGGCAACATAGCCCGCAAAGGTTGCGCCGGCTTCGGCAGCGGCTCGCGCGATGGCCGGCGCCTCGGAGTCGGTAAGACCCGGAATCATCGGCGCTTGTAGGTAACCCACTGGAATTCCGGCTTCCGCGAGCGCTCTGATCGCTGCTAATCGGCGTGCCGGACTTGACGCCCGGGGCTCCATCAAGGAGCCCAATTTGGGATCCAACGTCGTGAGCGAAATCGTAACGCCCACACATTGATAACGCGCCAGGTCGCGAAAAATGTCGATGTCCCGCGTAACCAGATAATTCTTGGTGACAATGACCACCGGATTGCGAAACTCCAACAAGACTTCCAGGCAGCGCCGCGTGAGCTGGCGCTTTTTTTCCGCCGGTTGATAGCAATCCGTGACACCGCTCATCGCCAGCACCTGGGGCTGCCACTTGGGATTGGATAATTCTTTGCGCAACAGTTCCGGCGCGTCCTCCTTCACCATGATCTTGGTTTCGAAGTCCAGGCCGGAAGAGAAGCCGAGATATTCGTGGGTCGGGCGGGCGTAGCAGTAGATGCACCCATGTTCGCAGCCACGGTAAGCATTGACGCTGGCGTCAAAGCCGACATCCGGGCTGTCGTTATAAGCAATGATGGACTTGGTCCTATCGGGGAAAAACTGAGTGTGGGGAGAAGGGACCTCGTCGTTGCCGTCGGGTGGCTCCGGGATGCGCTCGATGGATTCAAAGCGATTCTTCGGATTGCTGGCCGATCCACGACCGCGCGCCCCACGCGGAGGTTTCATGGAATCTATCCGGCGTCCGCTGGCGCGACTGGGGCAGCCGGCGGTGTGGGGGCGGCGGGTTGGGCAGCCTTCGCAATCGCAGCCGTTTTGGCGTCATGCGCCAGATGGCGGGTCAAGCGTTTGAGCAGCTTCACCTTTCGCTTAAGTCTTTTAAGCTTCTTGCGATCGCCGTTCGACGTCAAGAGTTCCGCTTTCTGCTTCTGCAAAGCGCGAATATCCTGCTTGACCGCGTGAATCGCATTCAAATCCTTTGCCGACTCGTCATAGGCAATTCCCTGGGCTTTGGCGATGGCTTTGACCAGATCCTCTTTGTGCATGCCTAACACACCCTGGAGATCGGTCAACTCCTTGGCCAAATCTCTCAACTTCGGCGTGGTCATCCTTTGAAGTTCTTTTAAATCCATCTCGAAATTCCTCCCTTTGCACCTGATCTTCTGCTAACATATTTTCCCACAAAACCAAAATGGCAAGCGAGACGAAAAAAAATTCAAACGCAACTCGGAAAAAAGTCCGGATCAAGAAGATCATCGAGCGGCTAAAAAAGGCTCATCCTGACGCCAAGCTCGACTTAGATTTTACCAATCCCCTAGAGCTGCTCATCGCTTTAATCTTGGCAGCCCAAGCCAGGGACGATCTCGTCAACCGAGTGACGGCCGACCTTTTCAAGAAATACCGGACGGCGGAACACTATGCGAGTGCGCCGCTGCCTGAATTGGAAGAACAGGTCCGCAAAATCAATTTCTACCGGAATAAGACTCGCTCGATTCACAACTGCTGCAGCGAAATCGTCAAGCGCTTCAAGGGCAAAGTCCCCGACAAACTGGACGACCTTCTTACCCTCCCCGGCGTGGGACGAAAAACAGCCAACATCGTTCTCGGCAACGCTTTCGGGCAACAAACCATCGGCGTGGACACCCACGTCATGCGCCTCTCGCAGCGACTCGGACTCACTAATAATACCAATCCAGACAAGATCGAATTTGATCTCATGCCGCTCGTGCCAGAAAAACAGCGCGTGCGGTTTTGCCATCTCCTGCAATACCACGGTCGGCGTGTTTGCGTTGCCAAGAGCCCTCGATGTCCGGCTTGTACGATTAAGTCACTTTGTCCCTATCCGAACAAAACCGAATCCTAAAGGGAGTGGAAGCGGATTCGTGCCCGGGAGCATCGTTATAGCCCCTGAAATTGGTACACAAGAAACAAAGATTGTTTCGCTCCCGGCAAAGCAGTACACTTACGTGATGCACGGCCATCGGATTCGGCTTACCGTTAGATTATGATCAAGGTCCTTGAACCTCCACCCCTTTCCGGCCTGATTCGCGAGACCCGGGGGCTCCTAGAGCTGCCCCGGCTTATGTTGCGATTTCGGGATCTAGCGCGTCAACCCCGCGGGCACGGCCAACCGGTTCTGCTGCTTCCGGGATACGGCGCTGGAGATGGCTCAACAGCGATCCTTAAGAGCTACCTGCGTCTGTTGGGTTACCGGGTGCGGGGCTGGGGATTGGGACGGAACTCCGGTGATGTCCCGGATCTGATGCCGCGTGTACTTAAACGCATTGTCTCATTTGCTCGTAGAACACAGCA
>JAHKKJ010000217.1 GCA_020027655.1 Deltaproteobacteria bacterium
CGAGGGGGTGGCGTCGGTGGATGAATCGGCGATCACCGGCGAGTCGGCCCCGGTGATTCGCGAAAGCGGCGGCGACCGTTCGGCCGTAACCGGCGGAACGAAAGTTTTGTCCGACCGTATCGTCGTGCGCATCACGGCGAGCCCAGGGGAGTCTTTCCTCGATCGCATGATTGCTCTGGTCGAAGGAGCGGAGCGGCAAAAAACGCCCAACGAAATTGCGCTAAATATCTTACTCGCCGGCCTCACGTTGGTCTTTCTGTTCGCCTGCGTGACGCTGGTGCCTATGGCGCTCTACTCCGGTATGTCTACGGTTTCTGTAACCGTGATCGTCGCGCTGCTCGTCTGTTTGATTCCGACGACTATCGGTGGATTGCTTTCGGCAATCGGTATCGCCGGTATCGACCGCTTGCTGCGCAAGAATGTTCTGGCGATGAGCGGCCGAGCGGTGGAAGCCGCGGGCGACGTGGATACGTTGCTGTTGGATAAGACCGGCACGATCACCTTGGGTAACCGCATGGCTACCGAATTCATTCCGGTCGACGGCGCCAGCGCTGAGACGTTGGCAGATGCGGCGCAGCTTTCGAGCCTCGCGGACGAAACTCCGGAGGGGAGATCGATTGTCGTGCTCGCCAAGGAAAAATACGGACTCCGCGGTCGTGACGTGACGGAGATCGGCGCGCGGTTTATTCCCTTCAGCGCTGAGACCCGGATGAGCGGCTGCGATCTTGATGGACGGAAAATCCGCAAGGGCGCCGTTGATGCGATCGCCGTCTACGTTCAGGAAATGGGTGGGACGGTGGGCTCGCAAGTCGAGGGCATTACGCATGGAATCTCCGACACCGGTGGCACGCCGCTGGTGGTCGCCGAGGGAAACAAAATTCTCGGCGTGATCCATTTGAAGGACGTGGTCAAGGGCGGTATCAGTGAACGCTTCGACCGTTTCCGCGCCATGGGTATCCGCACGGTAATGATTACCGGCGACAATCCGCGCACTGCGGCGGCGATCGCCCGCGAGGCCGGCGTTGACGATTTCCTCGCGCAAGCAACGCCGGAAGCAAAAATGCGGCTCATCAAAGAGGAACAGGCGAAGGGGAAGCTGGTCGCGATGACCGGAGACGGGACCAACGACGCACCGGCGCTGGCCCAGGCTGACGTGGGCGTGGCGATGAATACGGGAACACAGGCAGCGAAGGAAGCCGGCAATATGGTCGATCTGGATTCCAATCCGACGAAGCTGCTTGAGGTGGTGGAGATTGGCAAACAGATGCTCATGACCCGCGGCGTGCTCACGACTTTTTCCATCGCCAACGACGTGGCGAAGTACTTCGCGATCATCCCCGCCATGTTCATGGGCGTGTATCCCGAGATCGCACCGCTCAACATCATGCATTTGGCGTCGCAGCAGAGCGCGATCCTTTCCGCGGTGATCTTCAACGCGCTCATTATCATCTTACTGATTCCTTTGGCATTGCGCGGAGTCCAGTATCGTCCCATCGGCGCCGGACCGTTGCTGGCGCGCTCTCTACTCATCTACGGCGTCGGCGGAGTCATCGCGCCTTTTATCGGCATTAAGCTGATCGACGTAGTTCTGGTAGCTGTGGGTCTTATCTAATGTTCTGCCTCAAAGATACTTTGAAAGGTCAGGCGACTCGTTTTCGTCATTCCCGCGCCGGCAGCCAGAACCCCCACTTAATCTCCCCCTTTGCTAAGGGGGAGAAACAGAGGGGGGGTGGATTCCTTCGCGTCGGCTCTCGCGGACTCGGCCGGAATGACGGCAGAATTCTGTGACGCAGCGATGAGACGCCAACGCTAGGAGCAAATCATGAAAAACGTATTTAGTATTGCTATCCGAACCACAATTGTCACCCTTGTCTTAACGGGCCTGATCTATCCTTTCGTTATGACCGGGCTGGCTCAAGTGCTTTTCCCCTGGAGAGCAAACGGCAGTCTGGTCACGGACGAGAAGGGCCAGGTGGTCGGCTCCGAATTGATTGCACAGGGTTTTGCGAATCCAGCCTATTTTCAGCCGCGGCCATCGGCCGCCGGAGAAAAGGGCTATGACGCGACTTCCTCATCCGGTTCCAACCTGGGTCCAACGTCGAAAAAACTCCAGGACCGTATAAGTGAAGATCTCAATCGGCTTAACGGAGAGAATCCTGAAGCCACCGGACCTGTTCCCGCGGAACTTGTCACTACTTCTGCAAGCGGGCTCGATCCTCACCTTTCGCCTCAGGCTATGCTCTGGCAATTACCACGAGTCGCGAAGGCGCGTGGTGTGGCTCCGGAGCGAGTGAAAGCTGTTGTCGATTCAAACGTGGAGGGGAGAACCTTCGGCATCTTAGGTGAATCCAGGGTCAATGTGCTTCTGGTTAATCTGGCGCTCGATCGGCAGTTCGGTCGCCCAGCCCCGCTACCGGTTCAAGAGAAGGGTCTTTAGGCGCTTACCTTTGAAATGTTTAACAGAACGACTTTAAGAAAATTTATCGCGCCAGCGAAGACTCAGCCTAAGGCTGATCAGCCATCTTCGTGGCTGAGCCAAGCACGCAAAGTAAGACATTTATTCATTTCTCCGAACCTTGGCGCCTTTGCGTCTTTGCGCGAGTCGCAGGTGTTTCCGATTGCATGGTTCCGAATTGGCTCATAAATTTCAAATATGTTTGGTTAGGCTTTCGTGTATCTCACCGCGGAGGGCGCGGAGTAAAGAGTTCTTGATCAAGAAATATTCCGAACTCTGTGTACTCGGCGTCTCTGCGGTGAAATAAGTCTTGCGGCTATGGCCAAGGATCGCAAACGTCCCGAGGATTTTCTTGAGCTGGTGGAACGCGCCAAGCGCGGCCGGCTGAAAGTTTATATTGGCTCTGCCGCCGGGGTTGGCAAGACCTACCAGATGCTGGAAGA
Organism: Deltaproteobacteria bacterium; assembly: GCA_020027655.1. Classification (GTDB taxonomy): domain Bacteria; phylum Desulfobacterota; class Binatia; order UBA9968; family UBA9968; genus DAIRFP01. The sequence goes on from JAHKKJ010000217.1 coordinate 2,899, forward strand.
AGCCCACGCCCTTAAGAAGCGCGGGGTCGATGTTGTCCTGGCTTTCATCGAGACTCACGGGCGTGCGGATACCGCGCAGCTGATCGAGGGACTTGAGGTGATCCCCCGCCAGCGGGTTGAATATAAGGGAGTCGCGGTGGAGGAGATGGACCTCGACGCCGCCTTAGCAAGACGTCCTCAAGTGGCCATTGTTGATGAGCTGGCTCATACCAACGCCCCTTTCTGCCGAAATAAAAAACGGTATCAAGACGTTCTCGAGCTGCTGGAGGCGGGCATTAACGTGATCTGCGCGTTCAACGTGCAACATCTCGAGAGTCTCAACGATATGGTCAAGCAGGCGACTGGTGTCATTGTTCGCGAGACCGTACCTGACTCGATACTAAAGCGGGCGGACCAGGTCGTCGATATTGATTTGGCAGTTGAAGATCTGATCGATCGGCTGCGTGCGGGAAAGATCTACGCTTCGGACAAAGTCGCTTGGGCGCTGGAAAATTTCTTCCAGCCGGAAAAGCTCGCGGTGCTCAGAGAAATTGCGCTGCGGGAAGTTGCGGAGAGCGTCGACCGGACAGTCTCGGCAAAGGCCGCAATAGATGATGCGGCGCGCCGGGCCGCCGCCAGCGAACGGGTGATGGTTTGTCTGCCCTCTCGTCCGCCACCCCACGGTGCTATGCTGCTCAGGCAAGGATCCCGTCTAGCCGGACGGTTAAACACGGACTGGTTTGTTGTTCATGTCGAGACCAAACAAGAAGCGGGTCACCGCATCGATGCCGCTTTGCAGCGCTATCTTATGGCGGACGAGCAAAGGGCACGGGATCTGGGCGCTGAGGTGGTGCGCCTCCGATCGGAAAAGCCGGTGGAGGCGCTTCTCGATTTCGCTCGCGCTCACGGAGTCCGGCATATCGTCGTGGGCCGTTCGCACAAACCTTGGTGGCGTCACGTCCTGGGCCAATCGCCGGTGTCCAAGCTGGTTACCCAGGCGAATGGGTTTGATCTGCATATCGTCTCTTTAGAAGAACGTGAGGTCAGAGAATGAACCTCTATAGAAAACTCTTGCTGGCGCAATCGCCGCTCGCTCTCGCTCTAGCGATCGTGGGCGTGGTCTCTGTTGTTGTCATCTCATTCCTCGGCTCGCACTCGCAGACGATCTTGAAAGATAACTACCGGAGCGTTCTTGCAGCCCAACGGATGAAAGAATCCATCGAGCGGATGGACAGCGGCGCCCTGTTTATTGTTGCAGGTGAGCGCCAAAAGGGAACCGAGCAGGCGGAAAAATATCGGCCCATTTTTGAGGCCGAACTGAAAGTGCAGGAGGGAAACATCACCGAAGCCGGGGAAAATGAATTCACTGAGGGACTTCGCGCGGCCTGGACGGACTATCTGGCCAAGTTCGATCGTTTGCAGAAAACCACAACTCCGGAAGAGACAAGGCGGCTCTATTTTTCCGAGCTGGAAGCGGCATTCTACAAGGTGAAAGTAGCAGCCGACCAGATCCTCGCTGTCAACCAGGACGCGATGGTGCGCAAGAGTGACGCGGTGCGTCGAACCGCGGAACGCATGAATACCATTACGCTTACCGTGGCTCTGATCGCATTGGTGTTGGGTCTTTTCGTTTCGACCCTGTTGACCCGCCGCATGTTACAGCCGTTATCGGCGCTCAGCGAGGCTACGCACAGAATTGGGGAAGGTAATTTCGACACGCGCGCTCACGTTCGCGGTAACGACGAGCTGGCGCGGTTGGCCCATGACTTCAATGCCATGGCGGCGCGCCTAGGCGAATACCGCAAAAGTTCCCTGGGCGAATTGCTTCAAGCTCACCTCAGCATGCAGGTGGCCATCGACAGTCTGCCGGACCCCGTCGTGATTTTCGCAGTGGGAGGTGACCTGCAAAACGTCAATCAAGCGGCCCAAACGCTTCTCGGGCTCACTTCAGAAACGGGTGTGAAGGAACCGCTGAAAGCCGTGGACGCTTCGGTGCGGAGCGTTTTGGAGCGTATGCGCAGTCACGTTCTCTCGGGTAAGGGCGCTTACAACCCGAGAGGTTTCGAGGATGCGATGCAGCTTCCTACTGTGTTGGGCGACCGCTATTTTTTGCCGCGTGCAGCGCCGGTTTATGAGACGCGGGGGGTGGTGGTCGCTGCTACTGTGATTTTGCAAGACGTGACCCGGCTGCGCCGTTTCGAGGAGCTGAAGAATGATTTGGTGGCAACCGTCGCTCATGAGTTTAGGACACCGCTCACTTCCTTGCGCATGGCGGTCCACCTGTGCACGGAGCAAGTGGCCGGGCCGCTAACGGATAAGCAGGCCGAACTGCTGCACGCCGCCAGAGAAGATTGCGACCGCCTGCAAGCGATGGTCGATGATATCTTGGATCTGTCGCGGATCGAGGCCGGTAAGATCGAGCTATACCCGCTGCCGACTCCTGTTGCCGATCTCATGGAAAGGGCCGTCGAAGAGAATAAGGCGGAGGCGATTGCCAAGGGTTTGCATTTGAGTGTGAACTTTCCCGTTCCCGAAGTCAGGGTGTTGGCCGATCACGAGCGGATCGGGCATGTCTTCTCCAATCTTATCGGCAACGCGGTGCGCCATACGGCGGGGGAAGGAAGTGTCACACTGGGCGGCCACGTAGCCAATGGGATGGTGCGGTTTACGGTCACTGATACCGGCAAAGGAATTGCCAAGGAATACCATTCGCGAATTTTTGAAAAGTTCTTCCAGGTTCCCGACAGCGGACCCAAAGGGACCGGTTTGGGACTATATATCGCCAGAGAAATTGTCTGGGGTCACGGAGGGCAAATCGGCGTGGAAAGCGAACCGGGGAAGGGAAGCACTTTTTGGTTCACGATCCCGATCGCTACGGAAAGCCGCGTAAAAGGGGAAGACCGATGAAGGAGCCCAGCGCACGAATCTTGGTGGCCGATGATGAGCGGAACATTCGCAAAAATCTGGCAATGGTGTTGGAGTCTGCTGGTTATCAGGTCAATGAGGCCCGCGACGGCGAGGAGGCTCTAGCTTTGTGCCGGCAAACCCATCCCGATATTGCCTTCGTGGATCTGCACATGCCCAAGATAGAGGGGTTGGATGTGCTGGCTCACTTTCGAACCCTGAGCCCTAAAACGGCTGTGGTGATCATTACCGCGTACGGTTCTGCGGCCAACGCGGTAGAAGCGATGAAGCTCGGCGCCGTTGATTTTCTCGAAAAACCATTTGATCCCAAAACTATCGGTATTCTGGCGGAGGAGATTCTTTTTCGTCAACGTCACAGTTCCGGCGGCTCATTCGACGATTTGATGCATTTGGCTGATCTAGCCCGGGAGCGAAACGCGCGTCTCGAGGCGCGCGCTTATCTCAAGGCTGCCATGTCGCGTGCCGCCGACCGCCCGGAGCCTTACTATTGGCTTGGTTATCTCTGCGAAGCAGAAGGGGACCCAAAACGAGCCGTCCAATACTATTACATGGCATTCAGTGCGAGCAAAACCTACGAGCCCGCGGTG
>JAHKKJ010000820.1 GCA_020027655.1 Deltaproteobacteria bacterium
TTTCTACTCTTTGTGACGAACGTTTACTTGGGAAAGTCGGAAAACCAGCAGGTTCGTTTCTGTCGGCCTTAATTCTCTCCCTCCTTGAGAGACTGTGTCGCAATCGAATTCATTGGTTCGACAAGCGACCACGAACAGTTGCCATCAAGCTGCTCTGAAAATCCCCCTATATCCCCCTTTTTAAAAAGGGGGATTTTTTGCACGCAGTTCGAAATTCCTCTCGTCCCATAGCATTACCCCTCTTTGAAAAAGAGGGGTCAGGGGAGATTTGCGTCGATCGAAACGCGAACATCCGATTGCGACACGGGGAGAGTTAGGGAGGGGGTGACGAAATCAGCAACTCTTTCATCTCACTGCAAAACCGACTTCACAAATCCGCTTTGATCCAGCTCTCTCACCAACCGGCTATCGGCGAAATCTTCCGGTTTTGCGCCTTTGGCCTTGGGATTCTGTTTTTCCAGACCTTGAATCAAGCTGGCGATTCCCGGAATGGAAGGATAGGGCGGGATGGCGAAATTGGATTTTATCGTGGTCTCGTAACTTTCCTCAAGGATTTCCTTGTCATCGGTGCGGAAATATTTGCCCATGACCTTCAAAGCGAAATTCTTATCCTTCTGACCCCGCGCCGCGCCTTCAACATAGGCCTTGAGAAAACGCCGGACGATATCCTCTTGCGTCCGCAGAAATTTGCGGGTGGTCACCACGCCGTTAATATGATACTCGGCTTCCAACTTGGACATGTCCAGCAGTTCTCTGAGTTTGAACTTCCTCGCGGTCAGCGTTGCCGGCGGGCTTAAAGCTGCCGCATCAATCTTTCCCGCGACCATAGCGGTAATCGCTTCCGCCGGACCGCCGGTCTGCACCATCGTGATATCTCTCTCCGGGTCAATACCGTGCGCCCGCAAAGCAAACCTGGCAGCAAGATCGGACAACGTCCCGAAACGAGTGGTGCCAAACACCTTGCCCTTTAAGTCCTCCATCCGCTCGAAGCCCGGCTTAGCAAAAATCCAGAAAAGGAACTTGCGTACGATGGTCGCAACGATGACTGTGTCAGCGCCGGAAAAGTTGGCCTGGATCGATGCGGCTCCGCCTAGCTGGATGATCGGCAGGTCCCCTGCGAGCATCGCCTGCAAGGCAAGCGAACTGCCTGGGATACTGATCGCTTCGACACTGAGCCCGTGCTTTTCGTAAAAGCCCCCTTCCTTGGCGAGCCACATAGACATCTGGGTGGCTGACGCCGAGCCGCCGCCGACCCTGATCCTTTCGAGCTTTTTCTCCTGAGCAGGAGCGATGGAAAGAGAAAATACCAGGTTGAAAAGAACAAAACTAAACAGCGGATAGCTTTTCTTCATGGTGGTCCTTTCCGCACTTAGTATAGAAGGTCGAGAGATTTTCGACTGAGAGATAACTTTCGACTCTATTTGTCGGGGCCGGCTTCTGCATACCTCAATACCTTACCGCCCTTGGGCGCGCGCGTCGGACCATAAGGGGTGCCCTTCTCAACATAGATGCATGAGCCGGCCGTATAAGTCGTCCCGCCGATCTCGATCTCCCCCTCCAGCACGTAGAACATTTCGTGATACGGATGGCTGTGCACCGGGATGTTGGTGTCCGGCCCCCAGTGGCGAATCATCATCTCGGGGCTCGCACCATTTTTGCTGGGAACCAACCACTTCGTTTGGCCGTGCCCGCTTTTCACCAACTTAACGTCTTTTTCGTTGACGGCAATAACGCCCATAAGCCCTCCCGATCAATTTAGATCATCTATCCTACCGCCATACTTATTCGCTACTGGTTCTCCGGCGTCCACTTAAATCACCCTTTTAAATCCATCCGCGGGTCCCAGGAGCGCAGCATGCCCAATTCGTCCAGCGCTTCTTTGAGATACTTGAAATTGTAATAGTCACTCACCGGCTTCTTCGGCAGATTCCACTCGCTGGTATAGATATCGACCTTCCGTTGATAGGCCTCGAAGTCGAGCACCGGGCCCCACTCTTTGTGGACCTCGTCATAGGCGAGACTCGCCAGCTCGCGTGTAATGTAGTGATTGTGTCGCAGGATCGAGTCCAGTGTCTCCTCTTTGCTGACCCGAGCGACGGCCGCGCCGCGCAAAATAGTTCGCACCATACCTTTGACGACGAATGGCTTTTCCGCGATGACCGCGGGCGAGGTTGAGAAGCCGGCTTCCGGAATGGCGAAGAGATCGCGGCAGGAAGTGAGCGCATGCCCGCCCATCTGCACGGCGATATTCCAGTGCGGTGGATCGCAGCACACCGCGTCGACTTCACCTTTGTCGAACAGCGCTAGACGATAGCGTTCCGTGTTGGGTGGCTTGCCGCGGCTATCGATCCAGGTAAGGTCTTTTTCGGGATCGAGACCATAATGGCGCAACACGACCTTGGCATCCATGCTCGACCCGCCCTTGAGATCGCCGGCGATTTTTCTTCCCTTAAGGTCGGGAATATCTTTTACATAGGGTTTCGCTACGAAGACATGCGCCGTGCGGTTGGCGATCGACACGACGTTGACCTCGCCGTCGATGTGATCGCGGTTTTCCAGCACCGAGCGAAACGGTGGCGAGCCCCCGGGCGATTGGAAGATGATCGCGCCATCCTTGCGCCACTGGTGG
>JAHKKJ010000218.1 GCA_020027655.1 Deltaproteobacteria bacterium
ACTGTCACGCTCGCGCTGAAGCCTTTGCGACTCGATTTCGCCCCCTGATGGAGCATCCGGAAACTCTCACGGCTGCTACTTTGCTCGACGCGCTCAAGGAGTTGGAAATCATCTACGAAGCCTTGGGACGTGTCGGCAGCTACGCCGGGCTGCTTTACGCTGCGGATACGGCAAATCCCGACTATCAGAACTTGGAACAAGACGTTGAGCAGCGCTCGACGGAGATTCGTAATCTGCTGCTCTTTTTCGAAATCCAATGGCTCAAGGCCGACGATCCGATCGCCAGCCGACTGATCGGCGATCCCACACTGAGAACTTACAGCCATTATCTTCATAGCCTGCGCCGCTTTCGCCCGCACACGCTCACGGAGCCCGAAGAGAAGATTATCAATGAAAAGGACAATACCGGCCGCAACGCCTTTGGCCGGCTTTTTTCAGAGATGACCTCGTCGCTGACTTTTGCGCTGGAAAAGGACGGCAAGAAAGAAGACCTCAATTTGAGCCAGGTTCTTTCTTTACTCCACGAGCCCGACCGCGTGTTGCGGCAACACGCCATGGACATTCTGTACGATGGTCTTTCTCAGCACGGTCAGGTTCTCACATTCATTTACGACACTCTAATCCAGGACCATTTGACCATGGACCATCTGCGTCATTACCCGGACCCCATGGTCCAACGCCATCTGTTTAATGAAATCGACGGCGCCGCGGTCGATACGATGATGCAGGTAGCGGAGTCGAACTACGGCCTCGGCCGCGACTACTTCAAGCTCAAAGCCCGACTGCTTGGCCTTCCCGGCCTCGCTTTGTACGACCAGTACGCGCCGGTGGGCGAGGAGGTCAGACCTTTTCCGTACGCCAAAGCTCAGCAGGTTATCTTGGAAGCCTTTGGGGCCTTCACACCGGCATTTCGCGAGAGTGCTGCGGAATTCTTCGCCAAGCATTGGATCGACGCGGAAGTTCGCAAGGGCAAACGCGGCGGCGCCTTCTGCGCCTCGCCGTCACCCCTGCTTCATCCTTATATTCTGTGCAACTACACCGACAACCTGCGCGACGTGATGACCGTGGCCCACGAATTGGGACACGGCCTGCACGGCTGTCTCAGCCGCAAGCAAAGCTACTTTAATTACGACACTCCGCTGACCACCGCCGAGACCGCCTCGGTCTTCGGCGAGATGCTGGTTTTTGACTATCTGGTGGAGCGCCAGACCGATCCCCAAGCGCAGATTGCCCTGCTTGCCGGAAAACTGGAAGATATTTTCGCTACGGTATTTCGCCAGAACGTGCTCACGCGCTTCGAAGAGGCCGCCTTTGCGGCGCGGAAAAAAAGACGGCTCACACCTGAGCTGCTAGGCACGCTCTGGATGGAAGCCAACGGCAAGTACTATGGCGACGCTGTCGAAATGCCGGAGGGCTACCGCTGGGGCTGGTCTTATATCCCCCACTTCATCCATTCCCGATTCTACTGCTACAGTTACGTCTTCGGCCAGCTATTGGTCTTGGCGCTTTATCGCATGTACCGTGAAGCAGGCAAGAGCTTCGTGCCAAAATATCTTGCCCTTCTGGAGGCTGGCGGCTCCGATAGTCCCGAAGCGCTTCTCAATCCGTTGGGGGTGGACATCCACGACCCAAACTTTTGGCAAAAAGGATTCGAAGAGATTCGCCAATTGATAAAGCGCCTGGAAGAACGGATCGAATGAGCTCAGCCGTCGATTGTCGATAGGGTTGGATAAGGCCATTCCATTGAATTTTGCAGCTCTGATGTTTGGTTGTATGCGGAATCAATTCTTTCCCGCTCCATGATTTTGACCGCCTAATTCGACGCAACCTCTCGCTCTGCTAGTCTTGATAAGGTTTAGGCCGTGCTCGATCGCTGTCGAGAAAAGCGCCTGCTCGACGCCTTGCACCGCTACACGGGCCAAAAGGTCAGTCCCAATAAAAAGCAAACCCGCCAAGAATGGAATTTCGATCTTCATGATGATTCACCGCAATTTCCTTCCCTCTCGATGAATCGTTATGGCAAAGCGTGTGCCAAACTTCATTGACGCTTGGACGGGCGCACAAATGGCGAAATTTAAGAAATTTTCAGATCTCGCAGTGCGTCCAGCCTGAGTTGTGACGAAGGAAACTGCCGAGCCATCAGCACAAGCCGGAATTCTGGCTTAGTGCGAAGAGTAGTTCTAGATTTTCATGGTGATTAAAAAGATACGTTGCGTGCACAAAGTCGTACTAGCCAAGGCAAGAAAGCGTCCTGCAGCTATTACGCATAAACTCCATTTTGACAGAGCACCCCATGGGCATGCCGGGGATTTTACCACCGGCGCGTTTCCCCGACTTTGAAGATCCAGGCACGGTCGGAACCGATGCCGCGGCGGTGGATCTCGGCGAGCATGCGCACCGGCGGCTCGTCCAGCGGCTCTTCCGCCAGATCAAAGGTGCCCCAGTGGATACCGAGCATCGTGCGCGCATTGAGATCGATGAAGGCCTGTACCGCTTCCTCCGGGGTGAGATGCACTGCTTTCATGATCTCAGGCGGCTCATAGGCGCCGATAGCCATGGCTGCCACGTCAAACGGCCCGAGTCGTTTGCTAATCTCCTTGAAGCCGGCGAAATAGCCGGTGTCGCCGCTGAAGTAAAGGCGACGTTCCCGACTCAGTACGGCCCATGTCGCCCAGAGTCGTGTGTTGCCGTCCCACAGCGTTCGCTGGGAGAAGTGCTGCGCCGGCACACAGACGAACCTCACACCGCGGTATTCGCGCTCCTGCCACCAGTCCAGCTCCTCCACCCGGCTCATTCCATTGTCGCCGAACCAGGCCTTTAGCCCCAGCGGTACAAGAAAGAGCGGATTGTGTGCCTCGGCAAGCCGTTTAACCGTGCCTAAATCCAGGTGATCGTAGTGGTCGTGAGAGATTAACACTACGTCTATTCGTGGCAGGTCTTCGAACGCCAGCCCGGGGAGACTCAATCGAACCGGGCCGGCCCAGGAGAATGGGCTCGCCCGCGCGCCCCAATTCGGGTCGGTTAACAAATTAAGACCATCCAACTGCACTAAGAGGGTTGAGTGGCCGACCCAGGTGACGCTTGGGTTGACCAGGCCGGCTCGAAGCGCTGTACCATCATTGGCGATGCGCGGAGCGTCGAATGCCCGCGGCATGATGGAGCTTGTCCAGAGGCGTCGAACAACAAAGCTCCAGCGGGTCCAGCTCGACGGCCGGCGAAAATCCGGATCGGTGTTGCGAAAACCGCCTTCAACATGATGCGATGGACGGCCGGGAAGCGGCTCCGTCCCTACGCTCCCACAGGCAACGAGCAGGAACAACAAAGCCTGCAGTGAGGTAGACCGGAAACTCACAGACGCTTTTAGTATTTTCGAGCACGGTTCTTTCATCGTAGGGCGCTTCATCAATTTGGCATGTCTGACGTGTGAGCGTAAACGTAATGCGAAACCACCGGTGGTGCCTGACCTATGTGAAAGGCGCGAGCGCGTTCTTCCGCGATCCGATCACTGACGGTCACGCGCTCATGTAGACGGAGATGCTCAGCCCAGGACTCGACAACAAAAGTCTCGAGGTAACGACTTAGATCGGTGGGGTCACGGTACAGTCCGGAACGTAGCGCGCCGTCCCGCAGCCGCTGCTGCCGAACAGCCTCCATGGCGAAAATGAAATCCCGCGCATGCTTCGCTTGAATTCGATACTCGACCATAACCAGCACGGGTCCGTCGTCGAGATGAGATTCAACGGTGACAGGCGGCTCAGGCCAATGAGACGAAGGAGTCAAATCCAATTCTTCGCTTTCTGTTAAAGGATACCACGCCATAGCGCCAAGGCCCACAATCAATCCCCCGGTGGCACACCAGAGTGCCAGAGAGATTCCGCCATACTGTGCCAGCGAACCCCAAACCACGCTGCCGGCAGCCATGCCGCCTTGAAACGTCAAAAGATAGAGCGCCAACGCCCGAGCGCGCACCCAGGACGGCACCGTCATTTGAGTCGCCACGTTGAAGGATACCATCAGTGTGATCCATGCAACTCCGCCGGCGATCATCACGACACACAACCAGCCAAAATGTCTTACTTCGGCCAATAACCCGCTCACAACGGCAAATGCGATGGTTGCACCAATGGCAAGACACTCAGTCGAGCACCGATTACGCAACCCAGACAGCAGTACAGCGCCGGCCACTGCGCCGGCACCCAAGCAGCCAAACATGACCCCATATCTGAGCGAGTTTAGGCCCATTTCGTGCCGGGCCAAAACCGGCAACAACGCCCACAGCGCACTCGCGAAGAAAACAAATAAACCGGTACGGATGAGCACCGCGCTTAGAGCCGGCGCGTGGCGGGCGTAACGAATTCCGGCTCGGATCGCGCTCAACACCGGTTCCGCAGGCGCTGGACCAACCTTTGTCGTAGTACGCCAGTGATAGAGCACCGCAATCACGCTCAAAAACGAGACGGCGTTGAGCAGAAACACGGCCCATGGTCCTGACGTGGCGATTACGATACCACCGAGCGCCGGCCCAACCGCACGCGCCAAATTCAACCCCATTCCGGTCAGTGCCACCGCGGCCGGCAGCTCATCCCGAGACACGAGCTCAGGCGCAGTCGCTTGCCAGGCTGGCGCATTCATCGCCGCACCGGCGCCAAGGGCAAATGTAAGAATCAATAGTAGCCACGGAGTAGTCACGTTGAGGAGCGTAAGGGTACCGAGGATGGTTGCTGCAATAAGCATCCACGACTGCGTGAAAAGCAGCATCTTGCGGCGATCCACCACATCGGCCAGCGCCCCTGCGGGTAGACCGAGCAGCAACACGGGAAGCGTGGTCGCGGTCTGCATGAGCGCCACCATGAGCGGTGACGACGTTAATGAGGTCATCAGCCACCCGGCTCCAGCTTCGTGCATCCAGGTACCGATGTTTGAAGCGACCGAAGCAATCCAGAGAGCGCGAAAAAGCGGTTGGCGCAATGGACTCCAAGCCGACTCATTCGCGATTTCCGGCTGTTGCTTTGTCACTATTCTTGAAAGTGCTTGCGGTAAGGCCATAGCCGAGTTTCTCAAGTTCTCACGATTTGCACTGCCTGCAGGTGACTCACCGGCGCGCATTGCCGCAGATCCTGGGCGCAGCAGTTTTGTTTATGACAGCGCAAGCGCAGTGCCAAACTTCATCGATTTTCAGAAAGGGGACGACAAGTGATGAAAATCAGAAAAGTTTCAGATTGCTCGATGTGAGGTCAGTCGGATTTATGACAATGAAAACGCGCCGACTTATCGGCAGGCGCCGAAATATTGGCTCTAGTTCGGACGAGCGATGCCCAGTTTTCTCATCCGTGACTGGAGAGTGGTTCGCTTTGACGCTGCGCTAGTTGGTTCTCATACCCGTGTAGCGAATAAGCCATGCGGCTGCATCGCACGCGAGCTGCTGCTGAACCGACTGCGCGTGCTCGAAGTTAAGCGCGTTGTCTGGGGCTAGGATATCCTCACTCTTGGCGCTGACTTTTGTCACTTCACCAGGATGAAGCAATTCAATGGCAAGGCCCAACCTCTTCGCCTCAGCGGCGCAGGCCGCACACACTTTGATCTCCATGGCATCGCTATAGACCCGATACGTGGCCCCTGGCCCGCTTGTGCATCGCTGGCACTTCATTTTTCGCTCTCGGTATCAAACTATGACGGCAACGTTTATGTCGTCACGCTCGTCGTCAACTTATTGCAAGTCTTGGTCAGTCAATTCTTCGGCAGCTTTGTCCTTGCCTCGTCGGAGATAAAGCAGTCGCTTTTGAAACCAAGTCTCCTCGGGCCAATCCCAATTCTGCGGAGGAAGCAGGTCTCCGTAGTAACCGCCATTATTCACTCTGCTTTGGAGAAAGATTAGTTGCCAGGAGTTCATAAGCATTCCTTTTCTGCATTCAATTTCTCTTTATGACTTGTGATGATCCGCGACCTATCCAAGCCATCTTCCCTTCTCAAACTTTGGCGTCAGAATGTTGGTAAATCTTTTCTCCTTCCAGCGCAGCAATTTCTAAAAAGTCTTTTCTACGCACACTCTCGAAATACTGGGCGGAGAGAAAGCGTGTCCGGCTGGAACAGCAAAACGATCTTTTCGTCACTTGTAAGTCCGGTCTGATCTTTCGTGTATGGGGAACCAGCTCTTTCCCATTCCATTCCTTGTACATCCTAATTCAACTCGGCCTTGAGGTGTTTGCCGATTTTGCGCGAAATTTCTTCCTCGCTTACCACGCCAATCAGACGCTCCGTTTCCTTGCCGTCCTCGAAGAGAATCAATGTCGGTATCGCGCGAATGCCGTAACGCTGTATGACGGTTGCGCTATCATCGACATTCAATTTGACGACTCGCGCACTATTTGCGTGCTTCTCGGCGAT
>JAHKKJ010000219.1 GCA_020027655.1 Deltaproteobacteria bacterium
CGGTCTTGCCCATGACCGCGATCGGGAAAACGCTGGAGTCTAGTGCATGAGCCGTGCCGGTGGGGATTCGCACGACGCCGCGCAGGCCTTCCTGAATAAGCGCGAGCGCGGAGTCGTTGATATCGACCGCAGAACGCTCGATCTCGTTATCGGCCGCCACCTCGCCCGAATCGCGGACGATTTTTCGGATCACATACGGCTCGGCGACGATCCCCGATGCCATGGTGCGGTACGCATTGGCCAGCTCGAGCAAATTCATTTCGGACGCGCCCAACGCCGTCGTGGCATAGGGCTGCAATCGCGTCTGGACCCCTAGACTCCGTGACGTTCGCACCACACTGGCAATCCCAATCTGCCCTGTGAGCCAAATCGCGACGGCGTTTCTGGATTCTGCGAGCGCCTCGCGGACCGGAATCATGCCTTTGAATCGTTCATCGTAGTTTGAGATCCATTTCGTACTCTGTTTCTCTCCATCCGGAACACCGATCGGTTCGTCGGGAACCACGGTCTCAAGATTAAAGCCTCCCTGTCGAAAAGCAGCGAGATAAACCATAGGTTTCATCGTTGACCCAGGTTGCCGCAGGGACTTCGTGACGCGGTTAAAGTCGCTGTATACGGCGGAGCGGTCCTGGTAGAACTGACGACCGCCCGTCCCGGCGAGGATGCTCGCATCGCGGTTTTTTAGCACGACCACAGCGCCCTGGATTATCCCTTTGGCACTCGGGTGTCGCTGCTCGTAAAGCTCGAGGCCGCGCTCCAGTGCTTGGTTGGCAATTTGCTGCACCCGGGCATCCACCGTCGAGTAAACCTGGATACGCCCCCGAAAGAGATTTTCAACAGTGAGGTCCGCGCCCCGGCCTTTGAGCTCCTGAAGGATAGTTCCAAGAACCGCGGGCGCCTGAAGCATCTTGTCTTTGCGCCGCGCGATCACTCGAATCGGACGCTGCTCGGCTGAATTCACGCTGTCCCGGGAAATGAAACCGTTTGCCGCCATAAGCGCCAGAGTTTGATTTCTGCGGCGCAGGACTCTCTCCGTTTCCTTCGCGCTGGGCGCGTAGTAACGAGGCGACTTGGCGATGCCTGCGAGGAGCGCTGCCTTGTCGGCGTCATCGGCGGTGAACGTGGCGAGAGACCGGCCAAAATAGTATTCCGCCGCCGTGGCAAACCCGTACTGGCTGTTTCCCATGTAAATGAAGCTGGTGTAGCGGGCGAGAATTTCTTCCTTAGCGTTGCGTTTCGAACCGAAACGATTCTGCATCTCTTCTTCGATCCACAACGAGAGCCGAATCTCCTCCAGCTTTCGAACCAGCATGTTGACGCTACGCGCGCCGATCGCATACGACAACGCGCGGGCTAGGAGTCCGCCATGCCGGAGCTGGTTGCTGTTTTCTTGAGCCGTCAGGTTCTGCAGAAAATGACCTCGCACAAGCTGTTGAGTGATCGTCGATCCGCCTTGGGGGAAGATCACCGGACTCATATTATCGTCTTGCGGTCCGATCCCTATAAGACGTGCGACCAGAGTTCCAATCCTGACTTTGCCCAGCACGCGAGGAATTACCGAATAGTTAACGCCGCTATGGGAGAAGAAATTCTTGTCTTCCGCAGCGATGATTGCGTCACGGACAATCCGAGGGATGTCCTCATACTTTGTGAGCCGCCGGTGCTCTCTTGCCAGCTCTATGAGTGGCTGGCCGTTGGCATCGTAAACGGTGCCGATCGCAGGAAACTCAAAGCGGGCGAATGGTTCAATGTCAGGCAGGGCGGTTCGATCAAAATAGACGTAATGGATTCCAACTGTAATTAGAGCGGCTGTAAAAACTGTTGTGCAAATTACAAAGTAAAGGACGCCTCTCTGCCAACGAAGTCTGCTTAATCGGATCTTAAAGATTCTCCGAGCCGCCGCCAGAACACTTACCCGCATACCTCTGAACCAAGTTACAACAAACCTCGCGGACCCCCATCGCGCGCGCAGGTAAGGTTCAGGGAAAGGAATAAGTGCGAAGCCCGACAGTCCGGCGGTCAGAGCAACAACAAGAAACATTAGTAACCGATACAACATAACCTGTCCCCGATGATCAATTCAGCGAAGCGCCGTCTTGCGTCCGCGGTAGCGTCTTTCTGCAACTGTCTGTTTATCTTAGAGTCCTCCTGGATAGCATGGACGCTTATAGGTAAACGGTCGACGCAGACGTGGCACCGCCCTGAAGGACCCGTGTCCGCACTGGGTTTGGGCCCGTGACGGCGTCACTTCCCCACGTGAATCATCGAGAGGGAGCTCATAAGTCCAAAAACATTCAGGAGCCACACAACTACGACAATGACCACAACACCATTCAAGATCGACTTTATGGATCCTGCCATCGGTATGTAGCGATTAACTAGCCCGAGGAGAACGCCCACCACGATCAGGACCACTACGAGTTGAACTAAAGGCATAAGCACCTCCCTGTTTCCGAGACAGGCGCCTTTAGGGCCGTTCCCCGGTTATGTTTATTAAGTAGAGCCGATTTGCGGTTCAAGCTCGCCGCCTCGGTAATAAATCTACGACCGACCATGAGGCCAAGTGACAATACACCCGTCTGCAGCAGAATCATGACGACGATCAAAATGGTTGCGCGCATATCGCTTCTCTGTAAGAACTATCGAAGCTAAGTACGGGCAAGTCTTGTGCCACAACTTGTATTGAGAAAAAGGTAAATGTTCGGATAGATTTCTTAACCCGTCAGGATAAGCAACCAGAGAAAGCTCGTCGAAAGCGTCGACACTTTCGACTAAACGGTCGTATGAGGGAACGGTGCGTTGAACTACCCCGCAGCAAGCTGCAGGGAATTAAACCCGCAGAGATTAAAACAGATTAATGCAGGTATTTACTCGTGGAAAAGTGCCGGTCAACGATTTCACCTGTGAGAGATGCGCCTTTTTAAAATCTCCACCAAAACCAGACGGGAAAGATGATAGGCCTCTTTTGTGTCATCGGAATATTCAAAGGCTACATCGCTGATCGTTGCTATGAGCTCTCCCAAGGTGGTGTCGATCCTGTGGTCATTACGGTTTACTTTCATGTCGCTCCCTTCACTTAGAGAAGACAGGAACGATCCGAAGTTCCTTTTGAAACGCGGCGCTGACACGCGTAAATAACTATGTTACCGGTCAAGATCACTCGAATCTTCTTTCCCGACTAGATGGCAGTTTCATAGGCCCGTTGCCACGATTGTTTTTGGTGTTTCTGCGGACACTAAGTTGGTAAGACGCCTTTCGAGCACGGAAATCGCAAAGGGCTTGGAAATGAAATCATCGCAGCCTGCCGAAAGACACCGCTGCCCGGCTATGTCGCCGGCAGACCCGGTCGCCGCAAGAATGGGTATATTCCTGTAGACGGGATGCTTTTTTAGAATCGCCGCGAGCCCAAAGCCTGAGATAGCCGGTAATCGCATGTCCATGAGAATGACTCTCGGTGTTTGGCACTCAAGTTTGGCCAGCGCTTCCCGGCCACTCTCGGCAAGGATTGGATCCCATCCCCGTGAGGCGAGAATCTTTCCCAGCAGCTCGCGAAGATGACAAGAATCTTCGACAGTATTTTTCCTTGACCACACAGCTCTCCTCCTAACAAGGCGTCACCCATCGTGATGATGAGGTTGGAGCCTGTCTTCTCAGTATGTAGATTATAGTGGTTCAGAACGGATTACTGTCTAATACTGGACAATTTCGAAAGAAAATTATCGGGCGGACTGTTTAGCTATTAAGCCGCCCTTGCCGCAAGCTCGGCATCTCCAAGATGATGACTCAGCTGTTCCTGAAACCAGGTGTTCTTGGGCCACTGCCACTTGATGTGGGGAAGATCCTCGCCATGGTAAGAACAGCCGTTCGCCTTGCTCTGCAAGAAGACGAGCTGCCAGTCGCTCAGCTTCTCCTCAGTAACATGATCTTTCGTGATCAGCCCTTTCACCAGCTCCGCCACACCGCTTAAGGAATCTCGAGCCAAGAAGCCAATCGGGGATAATTCCGTTTCGAGATAATTGATCTTCATCGTTACCTCCTCGGTAATTTGTTTTTTCACTTTAGGCCACCGGCTGCTGAGGTCTTTTCGCCTGACAACAGTTACTAAGGATTTCATTGGTTAGGAGACATAAGACGCCCAAGGGGCGAGTCCTGGAGAGCGCGGGCACCCGAACGTAAAGGAAGCGTTCAGGCCCCGGGCCGCTGGAATAACCGCCCCTGGAGTGGATTGGGCGGTGGCCGACAAGACACAGGCTTATTGCCCGCGCGCGGAAGGGCTCGTCCCTTGGGTTCTTCCCGAACTCAAGTTGTCTACATACCTATGAACTCCTTAATATGTAGAGCACTACCTGTGCCAAAATCTATGGCGAGGGAAAGGCTACGTTCTTGATGACTTCTCGGCGCTGTCGGAATCAAACGAGAGACGGCTCGTTAAAAGGGTCGAAACTCTCGACCAAAAGGTCGAATTAGATTACTCAGCTCGCAGTGAAAAAACAGCGGTTGAACGTACGCTGATAGACGATGATTTTTGGAATGTTGTACTGCGCAAGGGCGCCACCATGGTCTAAGGCATAGCGACACACGGGTCGGACCACGCTATGTGTGAGTATTTTAGAATTTTTCGCCCGAGAGACAGTGTTTCCCAGGCTTAGCGCATCCCTTTCGCCGCCAAAATCATTCGCGTAGGCTTTTCAGTACTCCGGCAGTGTGTACGTCCACCCACTCGGCGACCTGCGATCACTCTCTTAGAGCGCACGTTTCGCCCTTTAAAAGGGACCGCTAGTCGCCCGCAGCCACCCTATTTCGCGCACTTCATCCGTCCGATCAATATATTTGCGCGGGTCCGACCTGGTTCCTTTATTGCTGCCTCCCTTCAGCCGGTTCACCCCTCGCTCACCTCGTCGGTCCGAACCTTGAAACTCTTCAAGGTATTGGGACCGAAGGTGCTGCTGATGGCGGCGTCGGCAGCGTCGCGGCCGCGGGCGATCAACACGCGTCCGATGCGCGGGGTATTGTTGCGGGCGTCGAAGGTGTACCAATGGCCGTCAAGGTAGGCCTCGAACCAGGCGGCGAAATCCATCGGGCCATAGGGCGGCGGCACGCCGATGTCGCCCAGGTAGCCGGTGCAGTAACGTGCGGGGATGTTCATGCAGCGACAGAAGGCGACGGCGAGGTGTGCGTAATCACGGCAAACGCCGGTCCTCTCGTGGAAAGCCTCCCAGGCCGTCTTGGAGCGCGCGTGCTCGTAGCCAAATGTGATATGCCGGTGGACGTGGTCGCAGATCGCCTGGACGCGCCCCCATCCGGTCGATGAGTTGCCGAACAGTTGCCAGGCTGTCTCGGACAGGCGATCGGTCTCGCAATATCGGCTCCCCAACAGGAACAGCAGGGTCTCGTCGGGCAGTTCTTCCACCGGCGTCTGTCTCGCCGACGAGACAACCACATCCGGCTGGCCCGTATCCCTCACGAGCGCATCGGCGGACAGCTTGACAATCCCCTTGGGCGCGACGATACGGCTGCACCAGTTGCCAAAGCTGTCGCGATAGGCGGTGAGCGGGACGGGCGGGTCGGCGATCAGGTGGTCGGGAATGATGATGTCGGAGACGCGCGTGTAGTGGACGCTCAAGGTCAGGATCATCGGGGTCGGCTGCGGGCAGTCGTAGATCAATTCGTAGCCGACGCGGATCTGCATGATTGGCTTGCTCCTGACGTCCGCCAGAGTCGGCCTACCAACGCAATTCGGGCAGCTGGCTGAATACGTGTCGCACGCCTTCGCTCCATTGACTGCTCAGCGCGGTGAAATACGTATCCCCCTCGTCGAACCGGCGACGCATCTGAATTTCGAGACTGTCCCGTTGGTAGCAAATCAGATCGATGGGCATGCCGACAGACAAGTTACTGCGCATGGTCGAATCGAACGACACCAGCACACACTTCGCCGCATCGGCGAGAGCCGTGGACCGGGTAATGACGCGATCGAGGATCGGTTTTCCATACTTTGTTTCACCGGTCTGAAAAAAGGGCGTGTCGAGCCCCGCCTCGATAAAGTTGCCCTCCGCGTAAATCCGAAACAGCCGCAACGGCTCACCGCCGATTTGTCCGCCGAGGATGAACGACGCGTTGAATTTGATGTCGCTCTCTGCCAGATACGGACCGTCGCGGCGCTCGATGTCGCGCATCGCGTCCGCCACCAAATTCGCAACGTCGAACATTGTCCGCGCGTTCCATAAATTGAGGGCCGCGCCCGCGGCGTCGCCCCGCTGCTTCAGCACGCTGATCACAGCCTGTGTCCCTGCGAGATCACCCGAGCTCAAGAGAACGAGCACTCTGTCTCCGCGGCGTTCGAACACCGTCATTTTGCAAAACTTTGCAAAGTTATCGAC
>JAHKKJ010000821.1 GCA_020027655.1 Deltaproteobacteria bacterium
TCTGTCCGCGACGATTGCGTTGCAGGCGAATCGGGCAGCCTCCTCAGGCGCAACTGGAATAAGATCCGGGATATGTTTTTCCAAAACTTCGAGACCGTAAGAATCAAAGGCGGGCGGATAGAACAGCACATGCTCATCCGAAAGCGGACAAAAACAGGTATCGAGATGGTAAAACCATTCGTTGGTCAATTCGACAGAGAGAATTTCTTGCCCGATAATCTCGGCGACTTTTTGATGTGCGTTGATATCCGAACGGATGTGGTATCCCGCAAACCAAGATTCGCCGCACTTTAAGAGATCGCCCTCGCCCTCGAAGTAATACTCCCGCGGCAGGTGAACGATTTCAAATCCAAGGTTGCGAAACCATGCTTCAAAGTGCGGCGCTTCTCGGCGTCTGACCTCATATCGGAAGTTGCTCACGATGAATTTGTTTTTCCAAGCGAGGCCGGCGTTTGCCGTGAAGACCATGTCCGGAAGCCCTGGCTGGGCATCGACCAGGCTGACATCAACCGACAATTGTTCTTCGAGAAGGCGGCGCAAAGAGTTCCATTGTTGCTGCGCGCGTTGCGGATCGCTTTGGCGCGCCCGGCTCATCCAAGGGTTGATTTCGTATTCGATGCCGTAATACGAGGGAGCGCACATCAAGAGTTGCATAACGACCTCATCGCCAAGCGGTCTTACGGTTCATGGGCCTGGAGCGGTTCCTGATTCAGGCATTGGCAAAGCTCCCGCAAAAAAGGCTCGACGTCGGTGACCAAGCCGAGCGCCTGGAAAGTCCCGCGATCCGTCAGCTTGGTGACCACAGCGGGGTTAATATCCACACAAACCGTCTTCACCGTCGCGGGTAACAGATTGCCGGTCGCGATCGCATGCAGTGTGGTAGCCATCATCAAAGCCAAACTTACGCCACGTACTTTCTCACGCATCAGATCCTGAGCTTTCAGGCTGTCGGTAATCACGTCAGGCAGCGGACCGTCGTCGCGGATCGATCCAGCGAGAACAAAGTCCACGCCTTTTCTAATGCAACTGTAAAATATTCCACGCTGAACGATCCCCTGTTCGACCGCTTGCCTGATTCCGCCGGCTTTTCTGATGGTGTTGATCGCCCAGAGATGATGTTCATGGCCTTCGCTGGCGCGGATTTTTTTGTCTAAATAAACTCCTAGAGAGGTGCCGTAAAGCGCTGTTTCAATATCGTGGACCGCCAGGCCGTTTCCGGCGAAGAGAACCTGCACGTAATCACGCTCGATCAGGTCGACGAGATAAGGGGCGGCGCCCGTGTGTACCAAACCGGGTCCGGCCACGACCAAGATCTTGCCATTTTTCTGCCGTACGTTTTTCATCGTCTCGGCGATCTCTCGAATCAAAAGCCCCTTGGGTTGCTCGGTGGAAACCGCGCTCGACATGAACTCAAACAGCTC
The DNA here is from genome assembly GCA_020027655.1 of Deltaproteobacteria bacterium. Lineage (GTDB taxonomy): Bacteria > Desulfobacterota > Binatia > UBA9968 > UBA9968 > DAIRFP01. The sequence continues at coordinate 1,422 of JAHKKJ010000821.1, forward strand.
GTGCGGCACGCTTCGCTCGAGTGGAACGATCTTGATCCCCTGATGGCCGACGACAATAGAATCGCCCTTTCTGACTTTGTGCACGGGAACGGTCTCAGCCCTCATCGCGTTCCCGTCCACCCGTATTGCGCAATCCATCTCGGGCGCTTCGACTTCAATCCAGCGCCCATTCACCCGGACCTGAGTCGGCAAATTGGTCGTAGCGTAAAATGCCTCGGGAAAAATGCCGTTTTCCGGCGCCGCATCGAGCCTGGCGGGTTCGTCGCTTCCTTCAACAGGCAAGGCGCCGTGCTCTCTGATCTTGGCTAAGACCTCTGCGAGCAGCTCCTCGCTGGACGCGTCAACCTGGACCCGCGCATGACTGCGGTCGGCGCGCCGATGACCGATCTGAATATCGAGAATTTCAAACTCAGCGCCGAGGTTGACGATGAGGTCTAAGATCTTGGGTAGGATAAGGGAATCAATGATATGACCGGAAATCTCGACGATGCTCCGAGCCATGGCGTAATTTTATCCCGGCCCGGTCAGTCGTGCAATGCATCGGTTTCACCGTTTAACAGGTGAAGCCAAAAAATTTCCCTGGTTGACAAACAAGCGACCAATGACTAGAAACACATTTCGATCCATTCAATGCCGCTAGGCGTGGGGGCGGTGGATTGCATAGGTTAGCGAGCCCCAAGGTGAAAGGAGGTCTTTGCTATGCAAGACAGTACTCCACCTGACGAAAAAAGCCCGCTGTCTGTGGGCCATCGCTTTTCGGGGCTCAAGAGTTATCTCACGCTAAAGAGCTATTCCCACTAGACCTCAAGCAAATTGCCTGTAAGCAAACGGTCGCTACGGCGACGAATGAAGGAAGGTCGTAGCTGGCATGAGACTCCGCAGCGGTAGAGGTGATTGCGGTCCCAGTTAAGTGACTGCTAAGCCACTGACAGGCGGGAACAACCAGAAAAGATAAAGCTAGTTATACGCGCAAAAAGCGCAACAAAGGGCATCTTTCTGGGAAAGATGCCCTTTTGTTTTCTCGGAGAGTCTATTTCAGGGCCTTCAAAAACGAGTAATCGACGATTTCATTTACCGTCAAGGGTTTGTTTGTTTCGCCACGGCCGTAAATCATTTCCAGGTACTTGTTCAAACCGCTCTCGGCCATCATCATATCGTCCAGCAACACGCCGCTGATATCGTCGTAGGCCTCTTCGG
>JAHKKJ010000220.1 GCA_020027655.1 Deltaproteobacteria bacterium
GCGATCAACGCGAGACGCCGTTCGCCTTCTTTGGGCTCGCTGACGATTCTCTCGCGCATCGCGGGGTCCGATTCGCGCAACGCGGTCAATTCTCTTTTAACAGCCTCGACGCTTTCAACTTTAAAGCCAACATGCTCCAACCCAGGCCGATCGATCCCCGCGCCTTCGAAGTCGGCCATCTTCCACGGCGCGACAATCAACGCCACTTTGCCGTCGGTGAGATAGAAGTTGGGATCTTCCAGCGCTTTTTCTTCCTCCTTCAAATCGAATAGATCGCGGTAGAAAGCAGCAATCGCCGTTGGGTTCATCACCCGCAGTTTGATGTGATGGATGCGCCGCGGCTGTTCCCGCGTCGCCTCGACATAGACGTCTCTACGGTTGTCCATTCCTTCCTGTGTGAGATCGAAGTAGTTGCCTTCCGGATCGTGGGCGCCGAAAGTGGCGAAGGGGCGGTTGGAAGGCCGCCTGAGTACAGCGACATCAGGATAATTCTTCTTGATGCGTGCGATTGCCTCTTCGGCGTCGTCCACATCGATGCCGAAGTGATGCAGCCCCGGTACATAGCCGGGTTTCCTACCGATCACCGTTACACCGACATAGCCGTCGCTGATACTGACTGCGTAATTTGTCCTAATCGCTTTTTCTTCTTCAGCGGAACCCGGTTTGGACCGTTTCATGCCAAGCACGGCCTCGTAAAACTTGGCCTCGCGGACGAAGTTTTCACTGACAATGGCGGCATGTTGAATTCGGGTGAGCATGAGACGGCCTCCTTCGACGGCCTTGTTCCAGACGTTCCAATCGTTCAAGTAGTTCAAAACGTCGAACGTGCTGAACGTGATAGTTTGAACCTCTTATACTCCTTGAACTTTTTGAACGACTTGAACGTTTTGAACGATAATTATTTCCCCGCGATTCGCTTAAAGAACCCTTCCTTCTCCAGCTCGTCTAAAATGCTTTCATCGAGGTATTTGTTCAAACTGGTTTCTAGTTTGGGATTTTCTTTCGCGACCAACTCCAGCGTGTTCTGCAATCCATTGTGGGAGACTCGGGTCGGAAAAGAAAACTGCGGGGCAAAATACCGGTAAGTCTCCTCGAGCGCTGCCGGGTTATCCTGCTTCAACCTGTTCCTGAAAATCTTGATCCCTTTTTCCTTGTCGTTCATGAATTGATACGTGCCTTCGGCATAGGCTCGCATGAAACGCTTCACGACATCACGGTTATTCTGGAAAAACGATCGACGCACGGCGACAGCAGTCATGGGATAATCAGCCGATTTGAAGTCGTTCAGGTTGCCCAGCTCGTTCATGCCCATTCTAAGCGCTTCGCCAAGCTCAGGGTGAGAAAGCACCGTAGCGTCAAGCGCTTTCGCGGTCATGGCCGCAAGCCGGTTCGCGCCTCCCCCGGCCTGCAGAACCGCGACCTTCTCGCGCGGAATCTTCCACTCTTTGAGCAGGAGAGTGACAGCCAAATCGTTGGCGCCGCCGAATCCGACGATGCCGATTTTCTTGCCGATTAGATCCGCCGGTTTGCGAATTTCCTTTTGTGTCACAAGACTAAACGGAAACTTGTTCAGGGACCCCCCGACCAGCACCATATCGGCTCCCCGCATTACGGCTCGGATGTAACCCGCCGCGTCGACATGCGCGAAATGGATGCTCTCGCCTACGAGCGCCTGGATCTGGCGCGTGGTCCCGGGAACCAACACCACTTCGCCTTCTACCCCGTACTTTTTGAGCAATCCCAGATCTTGGACGGCCCACATCGAGACCTGAAAGCCCGCGAATCCGGCGTACCCGATCATGTAGCGTTCCTGGGCAAAACCGGTTGTTGGCAGAACGAGGAAAAACAGCACGAGAGCTATTAGTTTGCTCGACATTGTATCAACCCCTTCCGCTACCTCTTGTGAGTTATTGGTTCCGTGTGTTTGTCGTTTGATACTGGCTCTCGAGCTGCTTGATGTACTGCTTCCAGTCCGCTGCAGCGGGAACGAGTTCGGAATGCACCACCAGATCCGGGAACCGGTTCGAGCTCGCGTCCCTGATCACATGCTGCGGTTGGCGTCCCTCCCGCACATCTTTGATGGCGTTCAACAACAATTTGCGCGCGGCAATGATGGCCTTGTCCGAAGATACGGGATGCTCATAGGTTCGGTCTTGCACGGGGCCTTGACTCTCCGTGGCAAAGGCGTCGTGGGCTTGGAAGTTGATCCCCATGCCGGTGAAAGTCTTTGTCTTCATCGACGCACGGTCCTGCTGAAAGCGGTTGGCCGCGTTGCGCGTCAGCCGATAATCCGGTGTGAGCTCGGCGCGGCTTTTATTGCGCAGCTCGGCGTCCAGCGGCTTGGCTCGGCTGAACATGAAGATGTACTTCCAATGGTGAGTATCGTCGATGGGAACATGCCAGTGAACAGCATAGCCGTCCCCCACCGTCGAGCCGCCGAAGGCAGACAGGTTCGGCATGACGAAATTGGTGACCCTCAAATAGCGCTTATCCGGTCCGGCATTTCTCAGCGTGTAAATTCTCAGCCCAAAATCTTTGATTTCCACTTCGATAGTAGGAGCGATATCGTTTCCTAGCAAAGCGTTGTCTGTAGCATTACTCCCTGGCACAATCCGCTGCCGTGCGACTTGAGCCTCGCTTAAATATTGATGCAAGAAAGAAAGATGGACCGGGTCGATGTTTCCCTCGTTACTTTGGAGATAACTGCAATTGTGAAAAATCTTCACAACCGTTCGATATTCCTCGGGGGCCGTCAGAAAATCGTAATTGGGAATTAACGGCGGCTCTCCGGGACCCATGTAGGCAAGAATAATTCCGCCCGCCTCTCGGCACGGATAAGCGAGATGGCGAATCGTATCCCTATGCGCGCCGCCGCCCGGCTCCCCCGGCTGCTCCAGACAGCGCCCCTCAACATCGTAGAGCCAACCATGATAAAGGCACCTGAGCCCCCCATCCTCGACTCGTCCATAACTGAGATCCGTTCCCCGATGCGAACAATGCAGTCCCAAGAGCCCTGGATGGCCCTGGTCATCGCGGAATAGAACCAACTCCTGGTTTAATATCTTGACTTTCACCGGCGCTCCGCCCTTGGGCAGCTCCTCAGACAAAGCAACGGGCTGCCAGTACCGCCGCAGCAGCTCGCCGCAGGAGGTTCCCGGACCGATTTGGGTGAGTAAATTGTTTTCTTCCACGGAGATCATAGTTAAAGGGAATACTACTTCGTCATTCCCAGGGCAAGTTCGCTATTGGCAAGGGCCATCTAATGCCTCGGATCGTCGAAAACTTCCTCCTCTCCCGCCAGCGGAAGCGGAACATTATTTTCCGTGCAGTCGCTTGAAGAATCCGTCGTCTTCCATGCTCTTCAGCAACGACAAATCGATGAAGTCCGCGGCTTTCTTCCCTTTCAGGTGCGGGAAAGTGTGACTTAAATCTTCGATGTCGTTCTGAATCGCCTCTTCCTTTGGGAAGGGTCGTGCTGGAATCGTGCCGAGCAAGTAGTTCTTGTGCATGGACTCGAGCAGTTTAGGATCTTCGACCTTCAAATACTTGCGGTAGATGCGCAGGGCCACCTCCTTGTTCGTCCGGCCGATCCATGTCCCTTCGGTGAGCGCCATCAGAAACGCCTTGAGCTGCCGGGGGCGTTCCTTCAAGAGTTGACGACTGGTCGCGATGTCGCTTCCCGTGGTGTAAACGCCGGCGTCATATAAGTCGGCCAGCACCGAGAACTTCATTCCTCTGGCCGCGAGCTGAAGGAGATTATCCTCCGTGCCCAAGGTAGCATCGATTTTTCCTTGCACCAGCATAAGCAGACGGCGGTCCGACTCGCTGATGCCGGTGGGAATAAGCTGCACGTCTTTACCGGGGATGAGTCCCAACTTCGGCAGCAGGCGCTGGAGCGCATAGTCCGTTCCAGCTCCGATACGACTCGATCCGATGATCTTTCCCTTCAATCCTTGAACTGTCGTGATCGACGGATGCGCGACCAGTTTGTACGCGATGTGTCCCAAGCTAGCGACAATCACCAGCGGCGCCCCCCGCGCTGCCGCGCCCACGGCCGACGAGCCCGAGGCGGCAATGATATCCACGCTGCCGCCGAGCAGCGCATTAACCGAAGTGACGCCCGATGCAATGTAGATAAGGTTGCCGTCCAGATCATATTTTTCAAAGAGCCCTAAATCCCTCGCTATCCACAGAGGCGCGCGTGTCGCAGAAACCGAAGCGTAAGAAATCGTAAATGAATCAAGCTTCTTTTCCTGCGCATCTAATGTGGGAACCAAGAGGAAAGGAAAACTGCTAAAGAACAAGAAGGCGGCGAGCGAAAGCTTAAGATTTCCCGTGGGAAAAAGCAGGTGCGAGCCGGTGTCGGTCCGGTTTCCTCCCCCTCGACGGGGGAGGGCGATTTTCTTTGCACCCCTATCCCTGCCTTCCCCCGTCGAAGGGGGAAGGTGTTTAGCACCGCGCTCCGCTAACCAGTTGCTTCCAAAAAACTTTGACAATGACATCAGTAATGCTCGCCTTCTTCGAGCGTCCGGATGCCGGCGCGAATCTCCGCTTTCGATTTGACTTTATGCTTGTACAAAAGAAATGGCCAGGCGCGATAGGGATTTTCCAACCGAGCGTTGTTGCGACCTCGACCCGCGTCGGACATCGGTTTAACTGTCGTGATGCTCATCATCAGGAGCTGATCCTGGCAAGCCCGTTCGAGTTGAATCGCTGATAGACAAGTCCCTTCAATACCGGGTCCCACTACGACGACGCCGTGCGCGCGGAGAAAAACCGCATAATGCGGTCCCAAAGCATCCACCATGCGCTGCGCGAGGGTGAAACTATTGATGCCGCGGCTTTCGGGAAATATCGGTACGCCGTCGGCAAAGAGTCTGGCCTCTCTGTTGAACGGAATCAACCCGCTATCAAGCAAGCCGACGAGAATCGAATAGCGCGCATGGCAGTGAATCACGCTTCCAACGTCCGGCCGGGAGCGGTAGACCGCGGCGTGGATTGGCGTCTCGGAGGGAACCGGCCCCTTCCCGGCAATGCGTTTACCCTCAAAGTTCACGGTGCAAATATCTTTTGAATCGGCCAGCACTCCGGCGAATCGAGGATTGATGAGAAACGTCTTTGTTCCAGGAATTCGCGCGCTCAAATGACCCGACCCGGAAAGCACTCCCTCACCTGTAATGACCTGCAAACCGTCCACCAGTCGCCGCTTCAGATTTGGGATTTTCGATGCTTCGGCGGAGTCTTTTCTGAGCACTGCCGAAGGGCTCCGCACACGTTTTGGATTTGCGATTACCCACCTCCACGAGAATTATCGGCTTACTAACACGCGGGTCTATTCGCGTCAACGTACCTCTTTTCGATGGACTCAATGTGATTGACAGCCCACAAGCACTCTAATAGAGCATAACAATATACCATGAAATACCTGCGCATCTGGCTTCGCGTCAAACTTCCAGAGAAAGAATTGGCCCTCCTGGCACAAGAAGCTCCCGACTGTGAGCTACAGCAGCATGACGACGACAACATCGACCCGCAATCGCTGCGTGAAGTCGATGGAGTATTTACCGAAGAGCCACTGCCCGATACGCTTGTGCAACAGATGCCGAACCTCAAGTGGCTTCACGTGACCCGCGGCGGGTTGAACACCTATTTGACACCGACAATAAAAGCCCGCCCGATTCAAGTCACTGGATCAAAGGGCATCCATGGCACGGTGTTTTCCGAGTTCGCTCTTGCCTGCATCTTGGCGCTGGCGAAGAAGTTGCCGGAATGCATAGATGGGCAAAAGCAAAGGAAATGGCAAAGGCTCGCGCCAGTGGAAGTCGCAGGGAAAACCCTCGGCATTGTAGGTCTAGGCACCGCCGGCACCGAGTTGGCCCGCAAGGCTAAAGCGTTGGGTCTGCGAGTAATCGCGACCAAACGGACGCCAACACCAAAGCCCAACTATGTCGATGAACTGGGGACCCCCGAGTTTTTGCCCCAGCTTCTTTCCGAGTCCGACTTCGTTGTGCTCTTGCTGGCATCGGTTCCATCAACCGTTGACATTCTTGGCGCCAAAGAACTCCGGTCGATGAAGAAGAGTGCCTATCTAATCAACCTCACAGGTGGCCAAGCGATAGAGGAGAAGCTGCTGCTACAGGCGTTGAAAGAAAACTGGATCGCCGGCGCCGCGCTGGACGCGTTCGCGCGCCAGCCTCTGCCGGAAGATTCGGAGCTCTGGAATCTGCCCAACGTTATCCTTAGCCCGCGCATCGGCGGACTGACGGAGCAAAAGTGGTCGCCGCTGTTGCCGATCTTCGTCGATAATCTGAAGCGCTTCATTGCGGGAGAGCCGCTGCGCAA
>JAHKKJ010000822.1 GCA_020027655.1 Deltaproteobacteria bacterium
ACGTGATCTTGCGCGGGGGCGACTTCGGCCGGCCTTGGGTGGCCCCTCCGGGCACGCCGAAAGAGCGCGTCAAGATACTGCGTGACGCACACGCAAAGGCCATGGCGGACCCGGCGCTGCTGGAGGAGGCCAAGAAAGGCAAGATGGAAGTCGAGCCGCTGGGCGGCGAGGAACTTCAGAAGTTGGCAGAGAAAATAATGAGCCAACCGCCGGCGGTCGTTGCGCGAGTAAAGAAGGTTTTAGGACAATAACCAACAGGCGAAAGGTTGATTCGGAGGGCAATCATGCACAAGCAAATCATCTGCGGGTTATCAGTTGTCGTTCTCGCGTTTCTGTCTAGTTCTTACGGGCAAGCCCAGGACCCGTTTTACAAGGGGAAAACCATAACCATTCTCGCCGGCACTGGAGCGGGTAACGTTTACGATATCTTTGCCCGGATGTTTGCCCGCCATCTGGGCAAGCACATCCCCGGCAACCCGGACATCATCGTGCAAAACATGCCCGGCGCGGCATCCATGATCGCGGCAAATCACCTCTCTAATGTAACAAAGCCCGATGGCCTGACCATCGGCGCCATTTTTCCGGCTCTCTACTTTGACCAGATCATTGGACGCTCAGAGGTAAAATTCGATTGGAGCAAGTTCATCTGGCTCGGAAGCCCGGCCAAATCAGACCAGCTTCTCTACATGCGCGCCGATTCTCCTTACAAGTCGATTGAAGACGTCGTAAAAGCCTCGCCTCCGCCCAAGTGTGGCGCAACCGGAACGACCTCGACGGCTTATTACATTCCGAAATTGTTGGATCAAACCATCGGGACAAATTTCGAAATCGTTTTAGGTTACAAAACCGGCACCGATATCGACCTGGCGGTAGAGAGAGGCGAAGTGATTTGCCGCGCCTTTACAATTGAAGCCTTCTTCGCTCGCGAGCCGTTTTTTACCTGGGTCAAGAAAAAATTTGTGCGAGTCCTGGTCCAAACGGGACAGAAACGAGATGAGCGTCTGAAGGACGTGCCCACCATCCCTGAGCTTATGGACAAGTATAAGACAGATGATGCGGGTCGACGCCTGACAAATTTAGTCTTGGCTGGCGGCGAATTCGGCCGCCCCTACGTTCTGCCGCCCAATACACCCCCCGACAAAGTGAAGATTATCCGCGAAGCATTCGCGAAGACTCTTAAAGATGAAGCGATGTTAGCGGATGCTAAAGCAAACAAACTCGACATAGAGCCGAGCACAGCCGAGGAATTGGACCGGCTGGCCAAGGAAGTCGTGAGTCAACCGCCCGATATCGTAGCGCAGATGAAAAAACTGCTGGGCAGCTGAAAATCATGAAAGCGCAATCAGAGAAATACCGTCGGGATCCCGAGGTGATTGAGCTCTTCAAAAACTAGCGAGCGCAGGACAGCTACCGCCACGGTAAGAAAGGAGAATCGTCATGAAGATAAAAATCATGCCGCGGATTTTATTCTCAGCACTGTTAACTCAACTCGTCCTGCTGCTACCCGATTTCCTTTATTCACAGACCGACTTTTATCGCGGCAAGACGATCACGATCGTTCAGGGCCGAAGCGCTGGGGGAACGGGCGATTTCCGCGTGCGCGCGGTGGCGCCGTTTTTACAAAAATATATCTTAGGGAATCCCACTATCGCGCACGAGTACATGGACGGTGGCGGCGGCCGCAAAGCGGCCAATCACATCTTCAACACCGCCCGCCCCGACGGTCTAACCATCGGCAATATCGGCAGCGGCGCGGTCATCAGTGCCGTACTCGGCGACATAGGCGTTCAGTACGACATCGACAAACTTCACTTCGCCGGCACGCCCGACAGCGCTGTTCAGTATCTGCTTTTGACGCGCCGGGAGGCAGGCTTTAGAAATCTCGATAAACTCCGGCAAGCCTCGGGCATGCGCTTCGGCGGTCTATCGGTGGGACACACTATCGATACCGTCGGACGGATTATGTTCTGGCTCCTCGGGCTCAAAGAAATCAAGGAAATCACCGGTTTTTCCGCTCCTGAGCGAAACGCCGCTTTGCTGCGCGGCGAGATCGATGGCCTCGTGACTCCCGATGATTTTTTTGCGCGTAATCCCGAATGGCTGGATAAAGGTCTAGTTGATTTACATGTCATCTTATCCGTTCCCAGAGAGGAAATGCATCCGCGTTTTTCCTCCTTGCCTGAGCTTGACGGCTTCGTCAAAACCGAGCGGGAACGCAAACTCCTGACCATGTTTCGCAACTTCAGATTGGCGGGCGCGGCACCATTCATTCTTCCACCGGCTATGCCCAAGGATCGAGTGGAGATCTTCAAAGAAGCCCTGCGCAAGACCTTTAATGATCCCGCGTTTTTTGCGGAATACCGTAAAGTCGCGGGCGAAGACCCGACTCCACTGATGCCGGAAGCACATGAAAAGGCGATTCGCGACTTGCCGCGGGATGCGGAGACCGTAGCGCTTTATAAAAAGTTCGCCAGCGCAGAACCGCTGCCGCCACGGTAAGAAAGGAAAGTCGCCATGAGGATAAAAATCATGCCGCAGATTCTATGCTTAGCGCTAATTCTTGCTGCCCTATTCATCGAGGCCTCATTTCTACCTGTACGCCTTTTCGCCCAGACT
>JAHKKJ010000823.1 GCA_020027655.1 Deltaproteobacteria bacterium
GACGGCAAGGGACGGCCGGGGTTGTTGGGCATTCGCTGCCAGCATCGGCTGGCCTCGTTGGAGTATGGTCAAGTGATGGAAGACGGCCTGATGTGCTCCTATCATGGGTGGAGATACGATACTCGGGGTCGCTGCATCGACACGCCTTTGGAGCCACCGGGCAGCGATCTCAAGAGTAAGATCCGCCATCTCTGGTATCCCGTCGAAGAGTGGGGAGGCGTCATTTGGACCTACATGGGACCCGAGAAAGAGAACCCACCGCCGCTACCCAAGATCGATGTCCTCGCTCGCACGGACGGCGAAGTGAAACTGGTGGACGGCGACGTCCGGAATTACAACTATCTCAACTGGATGGAAAATTTCGCCGACATGGGCCACGCTGTGGTGCTCCATGGTCTGGTGATCAGAGATCTGCCGGAAGAGCTCAAACCTTTTAATGATACCAGCATAAAAAACTGGATGCCTTTGCCGCTCGAATTCGTCGAAACCGATTACGGCATGAAGACCGTCTCGGTTCTCGACACCGGCGACCCGGAAGTAAAATTCGTCAACACGTGGGGCCTGGCCATGCCGATCCACTGGAGGTTCTCCGGCATCCGATCCGGCTTTCCCCCTGATTTTACGGATGAGCGCCAGGAAGGCGGCGGCATGATACGGATCATCGACGACACTCACTTCGAGCTCATTCGCTATAACTTGATCCGCAAAGGAAATTTTCCGGGACCTTTTGTTTTCGGACTACCGCCGGACTTAAAAGGCACGGCTGAGAAAAAAGCGCATGACAAACGCAGATACTCGGGATGGGAAGGCGTGCCTGCCCTAGAAGACCTGGTGTTGCAGGAGTCTCAAGGAGAGATTCCCGATCGCCGGCTCGAGCATCTCGCCACGTCTGACCGCGGCGTCATCATGATACGGAGAATTTGGCACAAGGCGATGGAGGATGTTGCCAACGGCAAGGACCCCAAGGGAGTCGATCGCCGGCCAAAGGAAATGCTTGAAGTGGACACCTTTCATGGCCACGTCAAGGTCAGTGAACTCAAAATAGGTCCGGAGAACATGCCCGCTTCGACGGCAGGAAGAGGACTGATTCGAGACCAGAACGGCAAGCTCGTTTTCGCGTAGCGCGGCCGAGCCACAACCAAAACTCGGAGTATCTCGCGCAAAGGCGCAAAGGCCGCAAAGAAATTAACTTCCGGACTTGGCGTTCTTGGCGCCTTGGCGCGAGCAAATCCCCCCTTTTGGATAGCCACGGCCCACTGGAAAGTTTGCGCAAGCAGCGAAAACTTTAACGTATAGCAGTGTAGAGTTCTGGTTCAGTCGGTCATTCCATTGTTTTACAGGATACGACCGGTAGCTTGACGGTGGTTTGGATGTTTTGCTAAAGGTCAGGTAGTGGTTCAATCAGGATCATAGTTTGTTTTTGAGTTGAGAAAAGATTTCTCGCTGCCGCTCGAAATGACACCTAGAGGATTTGTCATCCTGAACGAAGTGAGGGATCTTCTCCGAGCTGAACCACTACCGAAATTCAGGTTCGTTACAAAAGGAGGGTTGAACATGGATTTTACGCTCGATAGTTTTGCATCGGAGTGTCGTCGGATTCTAAAAGAGGACCCCAGCCCCGTGGGACGGGGTAAAGTTCGCGAGCTGGTGCAGGAGGTGCTCAAGGATGGAAAGTTTCTTGCCACCTATCTCAACGACAACACGCCGGATCGTCAGGTGATTTACGAAGATCCGGAGCTGGGTTTTTGCATATGCGCGCACATGAGCCATGGCGCCAGGGAAGCCAATCCGCACGATCACGGCAGCTCCTGGGCGATCTATGGGCAGGCCATCGGCGAGACGGAAATGAGCGACTGGGAAGTTCTTGAACCGGCCGCAGAAGATAAGCCAGGCAAAGTCCGGCGCGCCAGAGTTTACTCCCTGAAGCCCGGCATGGCGCACATTTACAATGAGGGGGATGTGCACTCGCCAAAACGAACAACCACGACGGGGCTCATTCGCATCGAGGGTAAGGATACGCGGAAGATGAAGCGCTTCGCCTATAAGGCGGTGTGACTATACGACTGTAGCCCATAAGAAATTTGCATGGGCCGGAAGATACTGTTTTCTTCCGCGTAACACAGATTCTGCTGAAGAACCCTAAGAATGCTTCGACAGGCTCATACTTCGGCAAGCTCAGTAGAACGGAAAAATCCCCAATGGTTTCAACCATCCCTCCGTTCGTCCTGAGACTTGTCGAAGGATGAACGGCATTCCTTAGCACCCTGCTACTCACTGGAAGCAACGGTCAAGCGACGCTCCTCTAAGCTCACCCCTTGGTCCGCCGTGCGGCAGCTATGAATCAGCCTCTCTTAATCGGTACGTCAGGTTATTCGTATCCCGGTCCGCCGCCGAAGGGTTGGTTTGGTGCCTTTTATCCGGAAGTGAAGGAGAAAGGCTTCGATGAGCTAAAATACTACTCTCAAATCTTCAACGCCGTCGAAATCAACTTTACCTTTTACAGGCCGCCGTCCCAGGCGGTGACCCGGGGTTGGGTCGACCAGACGCCAACCGACTTCAGCTTCGCGATAAAACTTTGGCAGAAATTCACCCATCCGATGAAGATTGGGCGAAAA
>JAHKKJ010000824.1 GCA_020027655.1 Deltaproteobacteria bacterium
CCTGGGCCAAGAGGAACCGCTGCGCGCGCTCTTTGCCGATCCGTCGGCGTACGATCTCTGGAGTGGACCTTGGCGGGCGCGGCTTGCGCGCGAGGCGGTGGCACCGTTGGTGCGTGCGCAGGCGATGCGGCGTGCCAATCCCGCGTTCATCCCACGCAATCATCGAGTTGAGGAAGCCTTGAGTACGGCAGTGGAGCGCGCCGATTACACGCCTTTCGAGACCTTGCTGAATATCCTATCGCACCCTTTTGACGATCAGCCGGAGTTTGCCGCCTTTGCCGAACCTGCACCGGAAGGGCAAGGGTGCTACCGAACTTTCTGCGGCACCTGAGACGCACATTTTCACCAGCTTCGGAAGGACGCTTCGGCACCAAGGGAAACATGATTCTCTCGACGACGCCACCCAATGCGACCCTGTATTCTATTGTGAATGTCATAGGTAAAAATTTGACGCCCGGCCCTTTTGTCCAGTTAGTCAATGGCGTCCCCACGTCGCCGCCCCCGTCGCATAGCCCAACCTAACACGGCAATCTCGATAGCAGAAGCTAAGAGCGCGCTTCATGGCCGGCTTCGAAAAGCGTCGCTCGCGCGCGGACCGACGGTCAGTCGGTTAACATTCTTTGAAAAACCTGCGGATTATACCGCTTTGAATAAATCCGCCAAAGCCTAAGAGCGCATTAAACACCTGAGTTGAATTCGTGAACGGATCAGAGAGAGAAGCTGAGTTAGAACAATAAACAACAAAAGACTCGACCCCTTTGCCTCTTCTGCCAAGCCCAACGATGGGTCGCACAACTACCTCGCGATCAATCGGCGTTTACTAAGCTTTATTGTCAGCCGGTCGCCGTACGAGGGCCGGTGATTCTCTGCACTTTAATCTTGCCAGCGTCTTTTTCTGCCTGCGCCAAGTCATATTCCATCTGCAGGCCAAGCCATACCTCCGGACTCGAGCCGAACGCCTTCGAAAGCCGGATGGACATCTCAGGGGAGATCGCAGCCTTCTCGTTCACGAGATTGTTCAGAGCCTGGCGAGTCACTCCGAGCCGCACGGCTGTCTCTTTAACGGTTAAACCCAACGGTTTGATGCACTCCTGGCGGACAATGCGGCCCGGGTGCGGTGGCTTTTTCATGCGCATGGCGCTTTCTCCCTTCTCTGTCAATGGTAGTCGATCAAATCAACATCATAGGCGTCGCCTGCCTCAAACCGGAATATGACGCGCCAGTTCGCCCGGACAGTAACACTCCAGAAGTCTTTCAGATCGCCTTTCAGCCGATGGGGTCTAAAGCCTGGCAGGTTAAGGTCTTCGGGCTTTCGGGCGCGATTCAGAACGGCAAGGATGTTTTCCACCTTCTCTCTCTGGTCTGCTCGGATCCCTCTAGCGTCGGCATCTTCAAACAATCGTTTCAGCCCTTTATGCCTGAAGCGCCGGATCACAACCTAGATTAGCATGAACCGTGACAAGCAACAATTGTCATTTCTTTGGATTTCAATAACAGTCGTTTGTATAAACACCATTGGTGTGGCGGCCTAGCCTTCATAGCGATCAGAGAAATTCCTCGCGAGCCCTGAAGTGATCGAGCTGTTCAAGAAGCTCGTCGGCCCGGGTCCGCTTCCGCAGCACTGAGGTCCGGCCGATGCTCATACCAATCGGCGGCGTATGTTCTGGAGTAAGCAACTTAGGGAAGTCAGGCAGCGGATGATCGACTCGATCTTGGGCGATGGCACTGTCGTTCATGTAATCGTAATTCTCCCATTGCGAAAATCAATGCTGATCTGGAAACCGCGAAAGAAGTCCAGACCGAGCAAGCCGTCCACTTGGGACGTTGGCGGAAGGGTATGGGAGAGGACGGAGAAATCGTTGATGGATTTGCCGAGGGCTTCAAGCCGCTGCACTGTAACGCGAGGACAGAGTTCGACCCCGCTCCCAGTGGTCACCTGAATTCGGTGGGGCGATGTTGCTGGATCGTATCCCAAGAGGACCATGATTTCCGAGTTTATCAATGTGCTGGTAGCCCCGGTGTCCAAAGCCAAGCGCACAATCATGTCCCCGGCTGGACCGAATAAACGCACAGGCACAATGATCAGACCTTGGCTCGGATCGAAGCCAAAGGTCATAAGACAATAGCAGCATCTTTGGGGAGATGTCCGAAGAAAAGAATGGCGGAATGGACCGGCTTTAGCTCTCGAGCCTTGCGATAAACCTCATCGCGGTCCTTGCTGTGCCACAACACACTCCCGCGAACTACGGTAAGGGACTCGTCTGCGACAGGGTCGCCGATGAGCACCCATTCTCCATCGTAACGCGATTTAATTTCGTCGATATTGAGGATCTCAGCCATCTGGTTCACTATCTTAGAACTTCCAGCTCCTTGGGTAAATAAGCATCGTCATAACGGAACGATACCCGTCGCTGCCGAATCACGATCTTTTTCTCGTCCCCCACTTTATTCGTATAAGCGTAGCCGTCTTCGGCTAGTGCTTGCTCCATAATGGACAATGGTTCGTCCGCCACGGCTACGACTCGGCCTTTTTGCACGGCCACCCACTTGCCTGCATACTTGGCCATCAATTCATCTCGCATCGCCCAATAATCCAGGCGATCCTGCTCGAACCC
>JAHKKJ010000825.1 GCA_020027655.1 Deltaproteobacteria bacterium
CGGTAAGCGCGATGGTGGCCGAGGGGTCGTTGCGATGATGGTGCGTTGGGCCTGGCTCGCGATGGTGGTGATGGTGAGCGGACCGGTGCTGCTGGCGGGACAGGCTCCGGTAGTCCTTCAAGCGGATAAGATTCTGATACGAACCGAAGCGGCTCGTGGAATCGTCGACTTCATCGAGCAGATCCACCGGATTATCCTCTGACTCGAAGACGCGGATCTTATGGTAGGTCGTCGAACGTTCGGCCGGAATACGTCCCATTTCGCGGATCAGGCTACGAAATTGTGAAGGCTTCATGAGTTGTCCGTGGCCGGCTCCGGCGGCTGTCGAAATGCTTTCATTGATCAACGTTCCACCGAAGTCGTTGGCGCCCGCCAACAGGGCAATCTGAGAAAGCTTGGGACCTTCTTTTACCCAGGAGACTTGCAAATTCGGAATCCAATTGTTGAGCATGAGTCGAGATACCGCGTACATCTTTATGACTTCGGCCCCGCTGGCTCCAGAGCGAAGTCCAGGAATGCTTTTACGGTGGAACATAGGAGCTTCTTCGTAGACGAAACTCAATGGCACGAATTCAGTGATCCCGCGGGTTCGTTTTTGGATGTCGCGCAGGATATCGAGATGAACCGCCTTGTGACGCGACGATTCAATATGGCCGTACATAATCGTCGAGGTTGTCGGGATGCCTATCTCATGGGCGGTCTGGATCAGGTCAATCCACTGCGCGGTGCCGATTCGGCCGGGCGAAATCTGGTGGCGGACCTCGTCCACGAGAACCTCCGCCGAAGTCCCCGGGAGACTTCCCACGCCGGCCTGCTTGAGGGCGGATAGATAGTCGCGAATCGAAACACCACTGAGCGTGGCTCCATACAAAACTTCTTCCGGCGAAAAACCGTGGATGTGCAGAGTCGGAAGCGTTTCCTTCAAGGTGCGACAAAGGTTCACATAGTGCCAGCCGTCGATACCGGGAGCAAGACCCGCCTGAACGCAGACCTCGGTGGCACCCAGCTCGCGGGCTTCGCTTGCGCGCCGGATGATTTCCTCGGTCGGTAGAAAGTAACCTTCTTCGGCCAAATGCCCTCTGCTGAAAGCGCAGAAACCGCAAGCTTTGACACACACATTGGTGAAGTTGATATTGCGATTGACGACATAGGTGACGACATCGCCCACGGTCTTGGCGCGCAGATAATCCGCGGCTGCTGTCAATGCCGGCAGGTCGGAACCGTCGGCGTCGAAGAGACTCGTTGCCTCATCGACCGTAATGTCCGCGCCGGCCAGAGCGCGATCGAGTATGTGGCCCACGGTGGAGCTGACGGTTGATAGCAACCGATCGAGGGCTGTTTGCAAATGGGGCAGACTCATGCGGGGACTTTAGCTTTTCATTACAACAAAGACAATGATGTGAAGCGCCGGCAGATCTAGCGTTGCATCCAGTAGCGAGCGAACTCGGTGAGGAAAGTAAGAGTGGTGAGATCGCGCATACGGTCGAGATAGACTTTCCCGTTCAAATGGTCCCACTCATGCTGAATGACCCGAGCATGGAAATCCACGGCGATAAATTCCAACGGTTTACCGTCGCGATCCCACGCCTGTACCTGAATGCTCTTGTGGCGGGGGACTTTGCCGCGGATATCGGGAATGCTTAGACAGCCTTCCCAATCCTCTTCCATTTCATCCGTCAGCGGGGAGATCTTAGGGTTGATCAGAACGGTCAACGGGACGTTTGGCTTGTTGGGGTAACGCGGGTTCTCGGCGACTTCAAGCACCGCAATCTGCTTCGATTCGTGCACCTGATCGGCCGCCAGTCCTACGCCATCGTATTCTTTCATGGTTTCAATCATGTCATCGATGAACTTTTGAAAAATCGGTGATTGGATCTCTCGGGGCGTCAGTGGCGCGGTAATCTTGCGCAGCACAGGATTTCCGAGGCGCGCAACTTTTAGGATCGACATGGCTGTTTCATAGCACAGGGAAAGTAGCCATTGAAGAGAGCCTCACGGCAGAATCCTTGTCATTTTAGGACTATATATTGACAAAGAAGACCTAGAGAGTCTATATTGTTTTTAGAACATGAAACGGTCAAAAACTAGGACAGAGAGAAGTTCATTGATGAACGTCGGCCGGCGTGTGGATTACGCTGTCCGAGCTCTGTCTTTTCTTGCCGGCCAGCCGGCCGGGAAAATCGTTAGCCGTGCAGACATTGAAAAATGCCAAGATATTCCGTCTTTCTACTTATCTAAGATCATGAAGGACCTGGTGGCGGGGGGGTTGGTCCAGTCGCACATCGGTTCTAAAGGCGGGTTTTCGCTGGCCAAGCTCCCGACCAGTATCAGTATCAAGGACGTTTATGAAACCGTGGAACGGCCGCTCGTGCTCATGGACTGTCTCGAGAGGGGCGCCGATTATTGTTCTTATTGTTCGGTTTGCACTCAAAAGTCGATTTGGGAAGAAGCCCAAAAGGTGCTCGCCGAGTTCCTGGGAAGAATCTCGATCAACGATATCGCCGATAGGCAGGGGTTGAAGGGACGATTAGTCGGAAGTCTGCAGAAAGCAGGTTGAGAGAGCCGATTTGGGGTAGCGAATGCTGGAAATAAAAAACTTACGGGCGCAGGTCGG
>JAHKKJ010000826.1 GCA_020027655.1 Deltaproteobacteria bacterium
ATTCAATACGCGGAAAATCCGCCGAAAAAATATCAGGACATCTATCCGCTGGATTTCGAGTCCGAAGGTTGGGAGGAGCTTTGGAACGAGTTGAAGAGCGTCATCCTGTTCTGGTGCGAGCAGGGCGTGCGGATTTTCCGCGCCGATAATCCTCATACCAAACCGTTTGCTTTTTGGGAGTGGGTCATTGGCGAGGTGAAAAAGGATTACCCGGATGCGCTTTTCCTGGCAGAGGCCTTCACTCGCCCCAAGGTCATGTACCGATTAGCCAAGCTGGGATTTAGTCAATCCTACACCTATTTTACCTGGCGCAACACGAAATCGGAGCTGACCCAGTATTTTACCGAGCTCACCCAGACGGAGGTCGGCGATTTTTTCCGCGCCAACCTGTGGCCGAACACCCCGGATATCTTGACCGAGTATCTCCAGTTTGGCGGCCGGCCGGCTTTTATGACCCGGCTGGCGCTTGCCGCAACCCTGGGAGCCAACTACGGCATTTACGGCCCTGCCTTTGAACTTTGTGAAAACATGGCGCGGGAACCGGGCAGTGAAGAATATCTCAATTCCGAGAAGTATGAGATCAAGCATTGGGATCTGGAAAAAGAGGGCAACCTGAGAGAATTCATTGCTCGCGTGAACCGCATCCGGCGCGAAAATCGCGCCCTGCAGAGCGATCGGAGTCTCCGCTTTTATCCCGTCGATAACCCGGAGATTCTCTGCTTCGGCAAAAGCACGGACGACCTGAGCAACGTCATCGTGGTTGCGGTCAATCTTGATCCGCATCACACCCAGTCCGGTTGGTTGGATTTGCCAGCGGAAGAGCTTGGGCTCGATCCAGATCGGCCCTTTCAAATGCATGATCTCCTGACCGACGCTCGCTATCTCTGGCAAGGAAGGCGCAACTTCGTTCAATTGGATCCCGACAGCGTGCCGGCCCAGATCTTTCGCGTGCGCCCGCGGATCCGGCGCGAGCAAGATTTCGATTATTTCATGTGAACCGAACACTATGGCAGCGATTCGAAGAGTGAAGAGCAGCGAGTCCGCGCTCTTGGAAGACAACCCCCAGTGGTACAAAGACGCGGTGATCTACGAAGTCCATGTGCGCGCTTTCTGCGACGGCAACGGCGACGGCATCGGCGACTTCCAGGGGCTTACCGAAAAACTCGATTTCCTCCAGGACCTCGGCGTAACGGCGCTCTGGTTGCTGCCCTTTTATCCGTCGCCGTTGAAAGACGACGGCTATGACATCGCCGATTACCACAGCATTCATCCGGACTACGGCACCCTGCATGATTTCAAGCTGTTTCTCAACGAGGCCCACGAGCGCGGCATCCGGGTCATCACCGAGCTGGTTATCAATCATACTTCCGATCAACACCCATGGTTCCAGCGGGCGCGGGTCGCCAAACCCGGCAGCAGCGCGCGCAACTTCTATGTCTGGAGCGATAACCAGGACAAATATCAAGATGCACGCATCATCTTCAAAGACTTTGAGCTTTCGAATTGGTCCTGGGACCCCGTCGCTAAAGCCTACTTTTGGCATCGATTCTACTCGCACCAGCCTGACTTGAACTTCGACAACCCCGAGGTCCGGAGAGCGCTCTCAGCGGTGTTGGATTTCTGGTTGGAGATGGGGGTGGATGGGATGCGCTTGGATGCGGTGCCTTATCTCTACGAACGCGAAGGAACCAACTGTGAGAATCTTCCCGAGACCCACGTCTTTTTGAAAGAGCTCCGGCAGCATATCGATAAGAAATACCAGAACCGTATGCTGCTGGCCGAGGCGAACCAATGGCCGGAAGATGCCGTCACTTATTTCGGCTCCGGCGACGAGTGCCATATGGCTTTCCATTTCCCGGTCATGCCGCGCCTTTTCATGTCCGTCCATATGGAGGACCGTTTTCCGATTATCGACATTCTCGATCAAACGCCGGCCATTCCCGACGCCTGCCAGTGGGCGCTGTTTCTGCGTAACCACGATGAATTGACTCTCGAGATGGTCACCGATGAGGATCGGGACTACATGTATAAGGTCTATGCCACTGACCCGCGAGCGCGGCTCAATCTCGGCATCCGGCGACGCCTCGCTCCACTGTTAGGAAACAACCGGCGCAAGATGGAGCTGCTGAACAGTTTGCTCTTTTCGCTTCCGGGAACGCCGGTGATCTATTACGGCGACGAAATCGGCATGGGCGATAATATTTATCTCGGCGACCGCAATGGCGTGCGCACGCCCATGCAGTGGAGCGCCGACCGCAACGCGGGCTTTTCCCGGGCCAACCCACAGCGGCTCTATCTCCCGGTCATTATCGATCCTGAACATCATTACGAGACCGTCAACGTAGAAGCGCAGCAGCAAAATCCCAGTTCCCTCCTATGGTGGATGAAGCGGCTCGTCCTCCTGCGCAAGAACTATCAATCCTTCGGCCGGGGAAGCCTCGAGTTCCTCTATCCCGAAAACCATAAAGTGCTTGTCTTCACTCGCCGTTTCAAGGACGAGATTATCTTAATCGTGGCCAACCTTTCTCGCTTCGTCAACTACGTCGAACTCGACCTCGCTGCTTATAAGGGGATGGTGCCGGTGGAGTTGATTGGCCATACGCGATTTCCCGCC
>JAHKKJ010000827.1 GCA_020027655.1 Deltaproteobacteria bacterium
CACCAAGATCATGACGACTTGTCCGGCTTGCGGTTGAACGCGCCGCTGGTGGTGCAGCGACGAGTCCCCGAGTACGAGGCAGAGTATGCGCGTCGTGGCTGGAAGATGTTCCCCAGCATTGATCGTGTGTATGTCAACGAAAAAGCACGAAGAGATTTGAACTGGAAGCCCCGCTATAACTTTGAATATGTACTCCGCAGGTTACGATCTAACGAGGAGTTTCGCAGCGCATTGTCGATTACAGTGGGTTGCAAGGGGTATCATTCAAGAACGCTTGGCGCGTGACAGCTGATAGCAGGTTTTGCGATAGAGTCGGCCAATGGCAGGCGATCGGTACGAGGCAGAAATTACTGCTCTATCAATAAGGAGAATCTATGGGCATTAGGATTGAGATTCCGCAGGGCAACGAGGCGCTGACGGAATTCGTTCTGTTTCATGATCAGGTCTACGACTATCGGGATACTTGATGGCCGGCGCCGTTGGAGTTGCATTTTCCGATCCTTACCGGCGACAGCTCGTGTGCGCCAATTACATGGTGTACCGGAGAAATTTCCGAGATCGGTTTCGTCGCAATTGCTGAACCACGCTCAAGGAGATGATCATGAGTCACTTCTTTGCCTACCTTTCGCGGATGAAATTCATCCGTCGCTGGGGGCTGATGCACAACACTTACCCCGAAAATATTCAAGAGCACAGCCTGCGTGTCGCCATGGTCGCACATGCCCTGGCGGTTATTCGCAACAGACTTTTTGCGGGCAATGTTAGTGGGGAAAGAACGGCCTTGTTGGCGTTGTATCACGACGCTGGTGAGGTACTGACCGGCGATCTACCCGCGCCCGTCAAGTACTTCAATCCTGAGATCAAGAATGCTTACAAAGAGATCGAAGCCGCCGCAGCCAGTAGGCTGCTCAACATGATCCCGCAAGCTTTGAAAACAGATTATCAGGGACTCTTTTTCACTGAAGCAGCGGATCAGGAGCCTCGCGAACTGGTCAAGGCAGCGGACAAACTCTGTGCTTACCTCAAGTGTTTGGAAGAGATCGGCGCGGGAAATCAGGAATTCGCGAAAGCTGAGAAGGCGCTCAGAGCCAGCGTCGAAGAGCTTGACCTCCCGGAGGTACGCTACTTTCTGGACACGTTTGTGCCGAGCTTCAGACTGACTGTTGACGAACTCGATTGAAGCTGCGAGGTCAAAAAACTCAAGGGTGGACCATTCGAACTCATGCTTCGTGGGTTCCTGAAGATCAACTCGTAGGTTGGCTGAACATGAAAGGAGAACAGCATAATTTTGACCGCATCGGATACGCAGGCCTGATCTTATAGCTATCCCTGCTGCGAGCCTCGATGATCCGTCGTGGCACAGGCCCGCGATGGACATCTATACTTCAAGCGCCCAACCCTGGGATTACATGAACCCGGATTTGCCTAAATTGTCGGAGGGCCTGAATACAAAAGCATAGGGATGCCGACCATGTCCGGCGGTAACTCCAGATACCAAGGGAACGCCGCCATTTCGGCACGTGCCCATCTATTTATCTTGCCGATAACTTCGCTGCCTTTGGTTTTACTAGTCGTTAAAAATCTCTATATGCTAATTTAATTGACTCCGTATGAGAACCGGCGTTGAACGCAATCTCGTTGTCTGGGACAAACTTTCGGCCACGAAAGATGGCGCAATGCAATCCCGGATTAAAGAGTTGAGCATCACTCGCTCTACGTAGAGAGAGCCGACATTTCGGCGCGCTTTCTTCGCCACAGTTCTACCGGCCGAAACACTGTCTCTAATCATTCTGATTCTCGCCCCCTTATAACGCTTTTCAGAGTCCGACAGGTTGGGCATACGCCTTGCTTTGCTCTCCGAAAGACAGAGTCAAAAGAAAATGCTCGTGACCTCAACACATTGCTCGCCGGCAAAACCTAGGAAGTTGATCGAGTGACACTATGGACCCCCTCGGAACCTTGATTCCTTGGATCGCTGCTACAGGCATTCTCGGCCTTCTTGGAGTAGCACTCCTCGAACGCCTTGTACCGATCTTGCCATCCACTGCGCTCTTGGTCGGACTGGGTGTCGCTGTCGCCGAGGGACACTGGCCGCTGCACATGGCATTGTGGTCATCGACGGCCGGCAGCCTGCTGGGCTGTCTCGCGCTTTACGGTCTGGGACTGGCGCTTGGAGAGGCGCGTTCCTTGGCCGTGCTCAAGCGAACCGCCCGGTTTCTCGGCGTCTCGCAGGCGCAGCTCGGACGCTTGATTGTTTCTTTTCGTCGCCACGAGAGGGCATTGGCCTTTGGCTCGCAGTTGATTCCGAGTGTGCGCTTGATTGCTCCGGTCATCGCCGGACTCCTCCGCGCTCAGCCCCGGAACTTTCTCGTGGCTACGATCTTCGGAGTCACGCTGTGGAATTCGCTCTTGATCGGCGTGGGTTATGCGGGTGCACTCATGGATGAAAGCGCGAATCCCTCCGCGGTCGCCGTGAAGGTCGTCTTCGTCCTTCTAGTGGCCGAGGGTGTCGCTGCCGCAGCTTGGCGAGGCATTGTAATCTGGAGAGGCGACCGCGACCGGTACCGTTCGAAACGAAAAACTGAAGTGCAAGCCGAGGCGGCACAATAATG
>JAHKKJ010000221.1 GCA_020027655.1 Deltaproteobacteria bacterium
ACACCTGAAAAAATCGCACCGCACCGACCTATTGTCGACACCGAAGTTTAGGGCGGGTTTGAAACCCGCCCCTACTCGTGCCTTTCACCGGTTCATGAATTCCGAGCTAGCGGCAAGGAGAGGGTGGCTTTACGAGCAAGGCGTAAAGACAGCTTGCGATCAGAGAAAGAGCGATAAAGGCGGACATCATCGGGGCATAGCTGTGATAGCGATCATAAATCGCGCCGGTAATGACGGGTCCCAACGCGGGTCCCCAGAGATAAAAGAAGCTCATGTTGCCCCGGATCGTGGCGAATGACTTCCGGCCGAAGAAGTCGCCCACGGTCGCCCAGCCCACCGGAAAAATCGCCTCCATGAAGGTAAAGAGCACGGTGAACACCCAGAGTGTCCATTCGCTCTCTCCGTAGGCGAGAAAAAGAACCGCCGTTGCCCCGATGGCCATGCAAGCGCCCATGAGCCGCGGTTTGCTCATGTGGTCGGCGATCCAACCCACGAGCAAATGCGAAGGCAGGCTCATCAGGGCCATGATCGCCAACATCGCGGCGGCACGCTGCTCAGAGACGCCCTTCCAGACCATAATCGGAACGAAGTGAACGGTGATCGAGTTGTAAACAGCGACACGGGTGGTGGTGGCTAGAATAATCATCCAAAATGCCCAGGTTCTCATGGCTTGCGACAGCGTGAAGTCCGCTTCTTGTGTCGTGGCATTGCCAACATGCGGATCATGTGCTGGAGAAGTTTTTGGCGATGATTTTGCCGCTAGCGCTCCGTCCGGAAGCAGACCCATGCTCTCAGGGGATCTCTGCACCAAGAGGGCCAGCGGCACCCCGGTCAAGATAAGTCCCAGCCCAGCCAGAAAAGCGCCCTGGCGCCAGCCCCAGGTCTGGACACTAAAAGCCAGCATCGGTGTGATGATCGTTCCGCCTATTCCGATCGCGCTGCTGATGAGAGTCATCGCCAACGCTCTTCGTCTGATAAACCAGCTATTGGCCAGAACCATAGGAGAGTGCATGAAGCCCGCGGAAAACGAAAGAGAGATAACGCCAAGATAGACCGCGAGTAATCCGTAATAACTGTTTACTGTCGCCAGCAGCATGTATCCGACACCCGACAACAGCACGCCGGCGAGTATCATTGGGCGCGGGCCCAAACGATCGATCAGGTAACCTGCTACGGGACCCTCGATGGCACCTTCGGCGCGGGCCAATGAGAAGACTAGAGAAGTCGCCGCCCGAGTCAATCCCAGTTCCTGCGTGATGGGTAAGAAAAAGATCGTAAAACCGTACAGGTGGAATCCGCCCCCCAACATTCTGATGGCGCAACCCACGGCCACCATCCGCCAGCCGTAGAATAGCCCTGCGATGCTTTGCCGAAGTTTCTGAATCATGCGTTAGTCGATGATCGCTGTTTAAGCTGGAGGAAATTTCAGGTGGATTTGAGCTGCGCGTCTCGTTGTTCGAGATCAAAGTAACTGACACCGGTTAAGAATGTCAATGTGAGTGACCGACCGCGGCCTTAAACTGGTTGGATGTCGGCTGCTATTTCTCGGCTCATAGTATATAAAATGAATAACCACACTCGGCCGATAGGTGCAGGTGTCAGCAAAGAGGAAGAAGTAATGCAGCATGTCATAACATTGGTACCCGGGGACGGCATTGGGCCGGAAGTAACCAAACCGACTCTCAAAATCATCAAAGCCACTGGGGTGAAAGTTAAATGGGAGACACACCTGGCCGGCGCAGAGGCGCTAAAGAAGCATGGCACGACGATCCCTAAGCAATTGATGCATTCCTTCGAAAAGAACAAAATCGCTCTCAAAGGACCGGTGACGACCCCAGTGGGTGAGGGCTTCGCGAGCGTCAACGTGGAGCTGCGTCAGACCTTCGATCTCTACGCGAATTTGCGACCCATCAAGAATCTCCCGGGGGTAAAGGCGCGCTATAGCAACGTGGATCTTATCGTTGTGCGCGAGAATACCGAAGGGCTTTATTCCGGCATCGAGCACGAAGTCGTTCCGGGTGTCATGGAGAGTCTGAAGATCATCACTGAAAAAGCTTCCACGCGAATTGCAAAATTTGCCTTCGACTTCGCTCGAGCCCACGGCCGCAAAAAAGTCGCGGCGATTCACAAAGCCAACATCATGAAACTCACGGACGGGTTATTCCTCGATTGTGCAAGAAGAATGTCAGCTCACTATACAGACGTTGCTTTCAGCGATCTCATCGTCGACAATGCCTGCTTGCAACTCGTGCTCGATCCCCTCAAGCTCGATGTTCTGCTGCTAGAAAACCTCTATGGAGATATCGTATCCGACCTCGCCGCGGGTTTGGTTGGAGGATTAGGTGTTGTCCCCGGCGCCAATTTCGGCGATCAACATGCGCTTTTCGAAACCGTTCATGGCAGCGCGCCTGATATCAAGGGTAAAAATATCGCCAACCCGACGGCGATGATTTTAGCGGCGGTGATGATGCTAAACCACCTCGGCGAAGAAAAAGCCGCCAAGCGGATATCTACCGCACTGGAGACGGTCTTGCAGAGAGGCGACCGTTTGACGCCCGATCTCGGTGGCTCAGCCACGACAACGAAGTTCGCCGATGCGATTATCCGCGAAATAGAGCGTTAAGCTTTATTTGATCCGCTTCCGTTTCTGTTCATGTTTCCCTCCATCCCGCCCCAGCTGATTGCGCTTGGTGCGGCGCTCTCCTACGCGATTTCCGGCATCGCCGCGCGACGCGGCATGCGCTATTCGACACCCATTACGGTAACGCTCGTTTCTATGGCAGTGCATGCCGTGACTCTCTGGGCCGCAGTGCTTCTCACCGGCGGGGTTCCTTCGGTATCGTGGTGGGTGCTCTTTCTCTTTGCTTTCACCGGGACTCTTCAGCCGATTATCCGGCTCTTCACTTATGCGGGAATTTTTTACGTTGGCGCGTCGCGTGGAACGACGTTGCGGAGCGCTCATCCTCTTTTCAGCACCGGCCTGGCGATTTTGTTTCTCGGCGAACAGGTCAGCTTTCCGGTAATCCTTGGGACCTTTCTGATTGTGGCGGGGATAACGCTGATTTCGTGGCAGCCCGAAACTCAGAAAGCTTTGTTTCGCTGGTGGTACGTCGCTTACCCTTTGGGCGCCGCCTTCTTGGCCGGAGTCAGCCATCCACTTCGGCGCTATGCTTTGAGTCTGGCAAACGAGCCCCTTTATCTTGCCGCTATTATCGGGATCGTCGCACTGCCGTGGCTGGGAAGCTATCTCTTGCTGCCAAGCAGGAGAGCGCAGGCGGTCTGGGATCCGAGATGTATTTGGCCGTTTCTTGCTGCCGGACTATTTGAAACCCTGGGAATATTGCTGGTCATCATCGCATTAAGCGTGGGGCAGGTGGTTGTAGTGTCCCCCATCGTTGCCACGGGACCTATGTGGGTGTTGCTTGGCACGTGGCTGTTCTTGCGCGGGATTGAGCAGATCAACCTCCGTACCGTGCTTGGCACGGCGTGTGTAATTGCCGGAACGATCGCGATCTCTGTGGTGCGGTAGCCGACTATGCATGTTTCGGGTCTTAAGTTTCGAGTCTCGGGACAGGACAACGGTTTGATCATCCGTTAGAAGAAAGAGAGTTTGCTCGTTAGATTCTTGGTTTTTAATGTTCAATAGAACCACTTCAATGAAGTTTATCGCCGCAAGACGCCAAGAGCGCAAATTGACGCGTTTGTCATTTCGACCAACGGGAGAAATCTTTCTTAGATCCCTCGCATTCGCTGGGGATGACGAGCCTGGCTCGTCACTTGGCCGGCTTTGCGTTTTGGCGCGAGTGGTTGTTTTTCCGATTCGTACTCCAAAATTCAACCGAACATTTCGAAAATCGTTGGCTAGGTATTGAGCGGAAACTCAAGACTCAAGACTCAAGACTCGAAACGCGAAACTGCAAGGGCGTTAGCCCTGGCAAATCACCCATTCCCGCGGGTAGGCGTTCAAGCTCTCGCAGCCCTGTTTTGTCACCACCAGGGTCTCGCCGAATTGCAGCCCCATCTTTTCGTCGTGAGTCATGAGATTGGGCTGAATGACGATCACCATGTTCTCCCGAAAGATCATCTCCCTGGACTCGTGACGTCTTGTGGTTTTGGTTTGGAAGATCGGCGGGTATTGGTTCACGCCATGGACCAAGTCGTCGTAGATGCTGTAGCCTCGCTTGTGGATAATCTCCGCCGCCTCCTCGGCTGCGGTGGTCGTCGCTCCGTCTTTGATCACACGCGCGAGGGTTTCAAAGCCCTCGACGGCGGCGTCATGCATGCGCTTCCATTCCGCCGTCGGACCTTCGCCGAGGGAAAAAGTCCGGTGAATTTGACCGCTATAGCCTGAGTAGGCGCCGCTGATCTCGGTGATTAGACAGTCGCCTTTTTGTAGCTTGCGGCTGGAATGAAACTGCGACGGCACCGGAAAATCGGGATTGCGCATGGGCATGCTGCTCATGAAATGAATGCCCGCATAGCCGCCTTGTTTGAGATAGACCGGCTCGATGATAGCCGGAATCTCGTCTTCGCGCATGCCTTCTTTCAGTTCTTGCGCAATGGCTTGGATGGATTGGTCCGTGAGCTTCGATGCCACGCGAATGCGGTCGATTTCTTCGACACTCCTGACCGTCCGCATCACCCGCATCTTGCCGCCCAAATCAGCGAAAGTGGCGTTGGGAAATTGTTCGCGCAGTCTATTGTAGTGTTGATACGGAACGGCGCCGATCAAACCGATCTTCTTCGACTCCAGGCCGCGTTCACGAACTAGATCCAACAGGCTGTTGCCGGTGTTGGCCCCTCCCCAACGAACATCCTTGACGATCGACATCACGCGAGCCATCGGGAAATGGTTGAAAAGCTGCATGAGCACAACCGGCTCTTTACCGTTCTGAAAGAGCACGTAAGCCTCGCGGCTGCACGGCCAGTCGGTCAGCCAATAGACGTCGGAGGAATATCGCCCGGTGCCGTACACCAAAAGAGCGTCCACTCCTTCCTGGTTCATGAGGGTGTGAATGGCCTTGTGACGCCTTGCCATCTCCTGATTGGAAAAGGTCGGATAGTCGGATCGTTGCCGCATTTTTTTCTCCTCCTTCGAATGTCGCGTGATTTGGAACGGATAAGCCCGCGCGAAAACCAGCCGCAGTTTGTAAGGGTTTCTGTATCACTGAAACATTCGGGGAATCAACGGCCGCAGAGTGCCTCTTGAAGCGAAATATAGACCGGAAGTCGTACTGGACATTTTCTCGGGCGCGTGAGAAATGTGGATCTAGGTCTTTAATCCAATCGGGAGAGTAACATGAATGCGTCGCGATGTGTCCGTCAGTTGTTATTGGTTTTGTTTCTGTCCGTCATTGCCGCCGAGGCTAACGCGCAATCGCAGCCGGTAAAGGGCGAATACCAGCCGCAGGTCGGGCAGGAAGGAAAAGATGTGATCTGGGTGCCGACCCCGCAGGCGCTAGTGGACAAAATGCTCGATATGGCAAAAGTCACGCCGAAAGATTACGTGATGGATCTTGGCTCGGGTGATGGGCGCACGGTGATTACCGCCGCAAAGCGGGGCGCCAAAGCGCTCGGCATCGAATATAACCCGGACATGGTCGAGCTGTCGAAGCGCAATGCCGCGAAGGAAGGGGTCAGCGACAGAGCCAATTTCGTGAAAGCCGACCTGTTCGAGAGCGATTTCTCACAGGCCACCGTCATCACCATGTTTCTGCTGCCGGATATCAACATCCGGCTGCGCCCGAAGATTCTCGATCTCAGGCCCGGCACTCGTGTCGTGTCGAACTCCTTCACAATGGGAGAATGGATGGCAGACGAAGAAGGGACGGTAAAGAATGGCTGTGCCTCCTACTGCACCGCCCTATTGTGGATCGTGCCGGCAAAGGTGGAAGGTACTTGGCAATTGCCGCAGGGAGAGCTTGCGCTCAAGCAAAATTTCCAAATGGTTTCCGGCACGCTCAGGTCAGGTAATGTCTCCACGCCAATCGCCAACGGGAGGTTGAACGGCGATCAAATCAGTTTCACCGCCGGAGCGAATCAATATACAGGCCGTGTAAACGGCAACATCATGGAGGGAAACGTCGGTTCCGGTGGCAGTTGGAAGGCGAGCCGAGCCGAGAAATAGACCCGAAATGGCATATGGCTGATCGCTTATGGCATATAGATGGAACAAAGGAACCATACGCTATAACCCATAAGCTATAGGCCAGGCGGAGCGAGGCGCGCGAGTTCGCAAGATCGAGAATTGAGAATGGAGGATCGAGAATCGCCATCTTCTATCTCTATCTTCGATCCTCAAACATTACGATGAGTC
>JAHKKJ010000828.1 GCA_020027655.1 Deltaproteobacteria bacterium
CGAGATGGAGGAACTAGTGCGCCAGGGCCTGGCGTCGGGAGCTTTCGGATTTTCGACAAATTCTAACCAGAGTCACTTTCGTGAAGACGGCAAGCCCGTCTCAAGCCGCTTCGCAAGCCTTCACGAGATCGAGAGGCTTTGCCGTGTGGTGGGAAAAAACCAGCGGGGCGCAGTGCAGTTCACCCACGGCGCTTTTGCGACCCCCGAACACGTTGCGCGGATCAGCCAGTGGTATGACACTATTTTGAGCGAAACCCGCCGCCCGCTGATCGGTGAAAGCATCCGTCATCGCTGGAGCGAGCCCGACCTCTGGCGCAAGCAGCTGGACGACGTCGAAGAACGCGCTCGTCGAGGGGCCGCGAGCTTTGCGATGACCAGTACCCGGCTTGCCCTTCGGCGCTGGAATCTCAAGGATAGCAATCGACTCGATGAGATGCCGGCTTGGAAAAAAGTCATGTCCATGCCTGTGGAGGCTCGTAAGGAAGCGTTTCGCAATCAGGAGACTCGGAAAGAATTGGCCGAGGAAGTTGTTCCCGGCGGCCCCGCGATCAACTTCTCCCGCCGCTGGGATTCAATATTCGTAAACAAAGTTTGTCGCAGCGATAACAAAGCGCTTCAAGGAAAGAGCATCGAAGAAATCGCGGTCTCGCTGGGGAAATCAGCCATCGATGCAATGCTCGATTTATCTCTGGACGAGGACCTTGAGACCGTCTTCGAAGATTCCATCACTCAAGGCGATGAAAAGGCCGTGGCTGAGATCTTCCGGAGCCCTTACGTTATGCTGGGCCAGTCGGATGCGGGCGCGCACGTTGCCAGCGCCAATCCGGGATTCGGCTTTGCCACTTTTTTGCTCAGTTATTGGGTAAGGCAGCGGGGCATCATGCCCATGGAGGAAGCCATCAGAAAACTGACTTTTATGCCTGCGTCAATCTTCGGGATTCACGATCGCGGCTTGCTTCGCCCTGGCATGGCGGCCGATGTATTCGTATTTGACCCCGCGACCATCGACGTGGAAAAGCCCGAGCAAGTCAATGATCTTCCCGAAGGAGCGCCGCGCTACATCCAGCACGCCCGAGGAATTCGCTATACAATCGTCAACGGTTCAGTACTGATGCAAAACGGTTCGCACACGGGCGCCTTTCCGGGGAAGGTATTGCGCAGCCAGGCGGTTTGACGCAGTAAACCACCACCAAGGCCACAAAGGATTCGAAAACGGGATTTGCTCGCGCCAAGCATGTCCTGAGCGAAGCCGAAGGGACGCCAAGAACGCCAAGTTCCGAGTCATTTTTTTACTTTGCGGCCTTTGCCCTTCGACCCTGCTCAGGGTGGTGAGTTTATCGAATCCACGTCTTTGCGCGAGATATTCCGAATTTTCGCTGCGGCTCTGCCGCGCCGTGAGCTACTGCAGTTCCTCCCGACTAAGCCGCAACCAAAGCAGCAAGCCTTACTTCACCGCAGAGGCGCAAGAGTTCGCAGAGGTTTTGTGCCAGATGATTTCCTCATTCGATCTCAGTGGTTGGATTCCCGCAGCCTGCTGCGGACAATGTGCTCCCTTTACCGAAGTCCCGTCATTCCCGCATGCTTTTAGCGGGAATCCAGGGGAGACACCTGCGGGGTTCCTCTTGTGGCGGGTGAAATATCAAGATCCAAGATCTGACCCCACACCTCCGTGGTCATGGAACGCTGAACCTTTGAACTTTGAACTGCCGCGAGGCATCCGTCTCATGCTACTAGTCAATTGCTGTATACTGTCCCCGGAATTACCCTCGGGTAGGAGCATGTACAAAGTCCAAGATCTGACCCCAAGGCTATATCCCGCGGTTCATAAGAGCGGCTGCAAACCAAAACTACGGGCTCTTTGTGCTCGGCCCGCCAGTGCGCCTTCGTGTCTCCTGTAGCTTTTGACCTAACCAACGGTTGACGAGGGTGTCGAAGGTCACCCCTTGTTTACGGGCTACTGACTTGATTTCCTCGGCTAGATCCTTTTGGACCGGATAGTAAGTTGCCTCAGGTTCGAGGACCACGTCGAATTTCACTTTTCTTGTCTTACCCCAATAGTCGCTCAAGTCGTGCTTATCCCAGAACTCTCCAATTTCCGTATACGAGCGAGCTTTCGAAATTGAACTCTTATTTTTTTTCATATCTTTTCCTCTCGCTAGGACTCATCTCCCGTGCCGATATCGGTAAGGCTTGACCCGTCTTCTTGCGCACAAAGAATACGATCAGATAACGGCCAGCGCTTGTCTGGCCCAATGCTGAATAGACATTCTCTCCTTGCCGGTGTCCCTACTCAACAAATCTGAAATGCAACGAATTTCTTAGAACTTCCCTCACTTCGTTTTGCGTAACGCGATGCTTGCGCTCGATCTTTTCGACTATCTCTTCTAGCCAAATGACTCCCGATAGTTTCAATCATGGGCTCCTTGGTCTATCCACTTGCAAGCTCTAATCGCCCTTCCCGAGGGGCAGCGGGCCAATCACGGCCTTGCTACTGTTATTGATCGTCAAGTTCGGATAGCAATCCGGCTTCCTGCGAAACACCGCGCCGGACGGCACTTCGCCAAAGTTGATTTTATGTGACGCCGCGCAACCTGGCAAGGAGACGC
>JAHKKJ010000829.1 GCA_020027655.1 Deltaproteobacteria bacterium
CGTTGACCGCGTCGAAGTGCTGAGCATCATGGACAATTCAATCGACGTGCTCATGGGCAATACGCCGGTTGCCCATCGCGCGTCGCGGGCGAGGGATTCGTTCTCGCGGCCGCAGCTCCGAGCCGAGCACGGCGTTTCCATGCTCGTGACGATTTACGAAAACGGCAACAAAGATTCATTCCTATTCGATACCGGCGTAACCATTGATGGCGTGTTGCACAATATGGATGCCCTGGACGTAAAGCCCAATGAGTTGCATGCCATCGTGCTCAGCCACGGTCACACGGATCATACGCGAGGACTAATCGGGTTGATTAAACGCTACGGCCGCCCGCGAATACCGATCGTCCTGCATCCGGATGCTTTCCTCAAGAGAAAAAATGTCTTTCCCGACGGGCACGAGACCGAGCATATCCCTCCGAGCCAGCGCGATCTGGAAGCCGAGGGCGTTGAGATCATCCAAGAGAGAGCACCGACCATGTTGGTCGGCGGACACGCACTTGTCACGGGGCAGATCGCGCGGACGACGCCCTTCGAGAAAGGCAGCCCGGCGCAAGTGGCTTGGATCGACGGCAAGTGGCAACCCGATCCGTGGATTCACGACGACCAGGCCGTGATCGTGAACGTGAAAAATAAGGGTCTTGTCGTCCTCACCGGCTGCGGCCACGCTGGGGTCGTGAACACGTTGAAGCATGCGCGAGATCTCACAGAGGTGAGTCGTATTCACGCAGTCATCGGTGGATTTCACCTCACAGGTCCGGTCTTCGAGCCCATTGTTGCGCCGACCATTCAAGCGTTGAAGGAATTCAATCCGGGTATCATCGTCCCGGAGCATTGCACCGGCTGGCGCGCGATGCATTTGATCGCCCAAGAATTCCCGGATGCCTTCGTGCCCAACAGTGTTGGCACGCGGATGGTGATTGGCGTATAAAGAATCGTTCAAAGTTCCAGGTTCAATGTTCAAGTCGGTCGAAAAGTTTCAGTCGTTCAAAACGTTCTAGTCGTTCAAATAGTTCAAAACGGTCAAGGTCAAGGAGGGAGCCATGAAAGATTTAACCATCGTCGTTGGTACTATCGGGCAGAGCATCATGCGCAGCGAAGACAGTGGCAAAACATGGGCGCGCATCGGACCCCGACGTGGATTTGCCTACGAGGCCTCCGTGCGTTGTGTGGCGATGCATCCAAAGCGACCCAACACCCTCTTTGCCGGTACGGAAAGAGGGCTCTATCGCAGCGAGGATGCGGGAGCGAACTGGCAGTACATAGACTCAGCGCTTAATCCCTACTATATCTGGGCGATAGGGATCGATCCGGTGAATCCAGACAACATGTTTGTCGGAACCGGCACGCCGACGCCGGCGATGCTCTTTCGTTCGAAGGACGGCGGTCGGACTTGGGAGAAGCGGCCGGTGGAAATCGCGGCGGAGTGCGAGGCCGTCGGCACGCCAAGATTTACCGGCATTGCCGTCGATCCGGTGGAACCGAAAAACATCTGGGTGGGGCTCGAAGTTGACGGCGCGCGCCATAGCAGCGACGGCGGAGAAACCTGGGAACTGGTGGAGGTGACAGGGCGCAAGGATATCCACAACGTAGCGGTAACTGCGGGTCCACCGAAAACCGTCTTTATCATGGCCAACCGTGAAATCTACGCCAGCACCGATAATGGCGCCACTTGGGAAACGCGTGGCATGCAGACAAGTCTGCCCTGGGAATATCCGAGAAAAGAAACCTACCTGCGCGGCATCGCTGTTGATTCTGCAGATCCGAAAAGCATCCTATTGGGATTTGGCGACTTTACGCCGGGATCATCGGGCGCCATCGCTCGCTCCAACGATTTCGGCAAGAGCTGGAAGTTGCTGCCCTTGCCGGTGGAGCCGAATTCCACGGTATGGACGTTCGGTACGAATCCAGCGGATCCGAACATTTTGTTCGCGGCGAGCCGCTACGGTTATCTTTACCGCAGCGACGATCGCGGCGCCTCATGGGAGAAGCTACGACGAGAGCTAAGCGAGATCGCCGCGGTGTGCTGGTTGCCGAATTGACGCGGCGCTCTGGCGCCGTTTCGAGTTCCGCGTTCAATGTTCCGGGTTCAAGGTCGTGACTCGGAACTTGGACGTGCGAAATGCAATTATTTATAAAGCCTGGCTAGTAGTCCCGCTCTTGTCCAGTTTGTCGAGGAGACGCATATCTGACAATCTGTTCGGCTTGGCGTTCTTGGCGGAGGGGATCGTTTTGATTCCTTAGTAGAGAGCGCCTGGGCGCTTAGTTGAAGATATTCCACGGAGGATTGAAATCATGCCCAACGTAAAGTTGCCGACAGGAATCGATCTCTATTACGAATCACACGGTCAGGGAGAGCCGCTGATTTTTGTTCCGTCGACGGCGTACTCCGGCGAAGTCTGGAAACCATCGCAGATGCCGCTGGCTCGATCATTGAATATTGTCTTTCACGATCCTCGAGGCTGCGGCCGATCGATTGCAGCTCAAAACGTCTACACCATCGAACAGATGGCTGCCGATATCGTTGCGCTATTGGATCATCTCAAAATTTCCTCGGCGCATCTTTTAGGTCACTCCATGGGCGGGCGGATTGCGCTCTGTCTGAC
>JAHKKJ010000222.1 GCA_020027655.1 Deltaproteobacteria bacterium
ACGCCAACGCCGCAAAAGTGTACCTCGACTTTCTATTTTCTCGGGAGGGGCAGCACGCGTGGAGTAAGGCGACTGGACTGACGAGTCGTCGCCGCGATGTTCCTAACGACCATATCCCGGAGGTGTTAGTGCCGAAGGAGGGCGTGAAATACCTTGAGGATTACAAAGAACCTTTTGTTGTCCTGAGGGATGAAGTCGTCGGCTTCGTCAATTCCGTCCTGCCGCGTTAGCCGGCGCTCCGTGGCAATGCGGTCGAATGAGTTCTAATCAACTATTTACTTCCCCGGATCTTTCCAGGCGCCATAGTTGAGCCCTGTGACGTTCGGCATGTAGTCGCCGTCCGCCGAGACTCCCCGACGCACGGCTCCTTTGAATCCGCTCTCACAATACAGCTCCCAGAGGGTGCCGGATGGATCGCGAAAATACATGGCGGCGTCAATTCCATTTCGGCTCCACACATCGGATGTTGGAATGCCGTAGTTCTCGAGACGTTGTTTAAGAGGAATCAGATCCTCCGATTTGACAAAGAAAGTGTAATGCGGATATTCCGCATCGGCCGCGGTCCAGCCACCGGCCTCCGATGACAGGCCGATTTCAGCGCCGCCAACGATCACTGTGATATGTTCCGGTCGTTCGAATGCCACCTTGCCGCCGAGCACTGTGACGAAGAAGCGCTTGGCTTCATGCATGTCGCGCACCGGCAGGGTCATGTGGTTGTACCCTCCAGGACCGACGTTAGGTAGATTGGTTTCTGTCCCGGGCTTTTGGAGTTTGCTGTAGCATAGTGCGGCGAAGTCAATCACATAGTCCCCGCCGGCGCGACTCCCAAGCCGCAGCGGCACGGCGTTAAAGCCGCTTGGACAGAAAAGCTCGAACTGATTGCCGGATGGATCACGAAAATACATCAGCGCATGAGGGCGGTTCATTCGGCCCCAGGGATCATGCGTCGGAACGCCGAAGGCTTCCAATCGCTGTTTGATGCCTATGAACTTTTCGGGCGCCACTGTGAAAGCGTAATGAGGATATTCGGCATGCGCCGGCGTCGCGCCGCCGGCTTGTGGAGCGAGGACGATCCCGAAGTTGCCAAACTGAACCCGCGCGAGTGCCGGTTCATCGACAGTCAGACTCCCGCCCAAGACATCGACGAAAAACTGCTTCGATTGAGCCAGATCGCGGCTGGGAATGGCGATATGACTAAGGCCGCTCGGTGTCGGCACCGCTGTTCTTATGTCTTGCGACTGTGCTGTTTGGCTGTTCATCTCATCCCTCCTTGAAGGTTCGGGTCTATCAAATACGGCGGTCACCATAACTTGGTTAATTGCGACCCCATAGACGTTTGCTGGCGATTCGGGCTCCTTCCACCAACGCGTCGAGCTTTGCCCAAACGACGCTAGTCGGCATGTCCGCAGAGCGGGCGGTGCTGGCGAAGCCGCAGTCAACGCCACCGATAACGTTCTCGCGTCCAACGATGCCGGCGAAGCGCTCAATTCGTTGCGCCACCAACTCCGGATGCTCGACCACGGCGGTGGATTGCGTGATCACGCCAGGAATGAGCACGGTCCCCTCCGGGAGTTTCACCGTCTCCCACAGCGTCCACTCGTGCTCGTGGCGCGGATTGGCCGCTTCAAATGAATGGGCGCCGGCGCGGATCTTCGCGACGAGGTCGATAACATCTTTCAGTTCCATGTCGTGGATGCGCGGCCCGAAGGCCACGCTGTAACAGGTATGAAATCGGATCTTTTCCCGGGGAATGTCACGCAGTGTATGGTTGAGCAGCTCCACGTGTTGCTCCGCCCAGCGGCGATAGTCTTCGATGCTGAGCTCCGGATTGCGCATATAATGGGTGACCAGTTGCGGATCATCGATCTGCAGTAAGAAGCCGGCAGCGACAATCGCTTGATACTCCTCGCGCAGCGCCTCCGCGATGGCAAGCTCGTACTCTTGGGTCGTGCGGTAGTATTCGTTGGGCCGCCGGTACGCGATCTGGTTCGGTGAAACGGCGGGCAAGAACGCTTCCACCGCGCTGAACTTGCTCAGAGCCGCTTTGAAGTTGGCGATGTCGCGCTGCAATTGTTTGTGTCCCTTATAGGCAATCGGTCCGGTGCATACGGATTGGCGCGGCCGCTGACCTTCGGTGCCGCGCGATGCGGCGGTTTCCGGTTGGTAATACTCGGGAAACGCCAGGAACTCCCGGGAGCCCGCCAGGTAGTGACGTGCTCTGGCGATTTCACTCTCCGGCGCATCGCGTTGGTCGAACCCGGACAAGCGCTCATCCGCGTACAAGATAAAGCTGGGTTTGCCCACCTCGCCGTCATCGATCACGTCGAGGCCATGATCGACTTGTTGGCGAACGATGTCCGCCACGGCTCCGGGAAGTCGTGCATCTAAAGCCTGTTCGTCAACCGGCTGGCCGCGCATCTTAGCGGTCAACACCTCGAGCATGTCATCAGGGCGCGGCAGGCTGCCAACATGCGTGGTAAGAATCCTGTCGGTGCTGTGCTTCATCGGCTCCTCTTATTACTGGGCGTAGAGAATTGGTCCGTGAATTGTTCCTGCCGTTCTATCCTCGTCATTCGGTGCACGAGCGTGATTGTTCTTCTCTGGGCATATACTCCTTAGCGACGGCATTCGCTAGTGCACAAAATTGCAACTGTCAGTCAATCCGCAAGAAACAATTAAATTGTTGACCCGCGGAATCGAGGTATTATATAAGTTCTATCGGACTGAATTGAATAGGGAGGGAAAGATCATGTCTCAACTTAATGGGCCTAATGTGGGCAGTTTCAACCACGCAAGCATCCCGGTGCGGAACCTGAAGGAGGCCAAACGTTTCTACACCGAGGTTCTTGGCGGTGAAGTGATCCTGGACAGCAACCCAGGCTTTGCTGAGGTCCGTGTGGGAGGAGCAGTCATCGGTCTCTCGGAGCAGCAGGGCGGGTGGACCGGCCCCAACGCCGAATTTCCGCATTACGCCTTCACCATGGCTGGAGAGGATTTCTATCCGTTCATTGAAAAACTCAAGGCACGAGGAGTGCCGACTCATCAGCCCTGGACCAGACACGGCGTAGAAGCCCTTATGTACTTCCGCGACCCGTCCGGGAATCTCCTGGAGCTATATTGCGAACGTGGGGCGAAAGATGCTGACAAACTACCGCGTTCGGTCAAGGCAGGCGGCAGTCTAGTCATCGACTTTGCTGCGCTGAAGTATGAATGGCAGGGATAAGCCCAGACGCTGGAAATCAGCGGTTTTTAGAATGAGCTCTCGGCGGAGAAGGTTTTGCGAAACCGTTATGAAGCGTGCTCAACTTCGCCAAATGACGGACTGCTTAAAACTTCATCTGTGGTCGCTCTCAGGGGGCTGGTGGCGCCCTTGAACCAACTGACAAGGAATTCGATAAAAGCACGAGTCGTGGCCGGCATGAGCTTGGAGTGAGGAAACAAAGCGAAAACCGGTCTTTCTGGAACCTGGTATTTTTCCAGTACCTGAACGAGCGTGCCGGCCTTCAAATCGTCAGCCGCGCAATACATTGGTATCATTGCGATTCCCAACCCTCTCAACGCCGCCTTGCGCAGGACTAGCGAAAGATTGGACGAGAAGTAGCCATCGATGTGGATGGATTCCAACCCGCTGGGTCCCTTGAGTGGCCACATCCCGCCGCGCATGCTGGAATGCAGCAAGCATCTATGTTTTCTCAGATCTGCCGGGACCCTGAGCTGCCCATGCCGGCTCAGATAGTTAGGGGAAGCGCATACCACGTAATTGAATGTGCCGATCTTACGGGCGGCAATCGCGGAATCTCTGTTTGGCGAAAGTCGAATAGCGACATGCAGTCCCTGCTCAACAAAATCATAAGCCCGGGGAGAAAAATCGGCGACCAGCAACGTGACAACGATCTCCTCGTGTTCGAGGGAGAACTGCGCGACGGCATCGGCGATGCATAAACTCCCGAAGCCTTTCGACGCACTGATCTTCAATGAACCTTGCAGCTGGGATTGTGGCCGAACGATCGACCGCTCTCGCTCATCAATCCCACCCAAAAGTTCCTGGCAAAATTCAAAGTAAGCGGTTCCGATATCAGTCAGCTTGACAAAGCGTGTCGTCCGGTTGAGCAATCGCGCCCCCAAGCGGGTCTCCAGCTCCTGAATGCGTCTGGAGATCATCGCGCGGGACATTCTCATTTGATCGGCCGCAGTCGTAAAGCTTCCCGCGCGGGCTACCCGAATGAAGCTTTCCATGGTTTTAAAACGATCCATAGACCAGCCCCCATTGTTGAATTTGAAGCTTCGTTCGACCGTTTTTACAACAATGAGGCATCGCCATGCAATGGAGATTTTCTTTCCCGCCTTCTCTCTCTGCTTGACGTACGCCGGAATTTTCCCTAGTTTTCGAGCAGTTGTCGCTTGAGTAAGAATCCGGAATTCGGAAACGTAGGCATGAAACGTGTGGCTCTCCGTGGGCGGTTCGCCTCCATCTGGAGCGGCGAGTTGCCGTACGGAAACAAGACGGTGTTTTCGATTGAGACTCTGGCGCCGGCTGCTGGGGTAGCCCCCCGAGCTAAACTCAGTTGACATAGTAGCTCTTCATTGAATACTGTCCCCCAAATAGGGGGCAACGACTCAGTTTCTCTTTGACTCGGCTCTTTGTGCACTCGAATGCCGTCAGCACAGAGAAGGATTAAAGACGTGAAAGCAAGCTCAGGAAGAATCCTGTCGACGCACGTTTTTAAAACTCTACCGATCTTACTTTGTCTCTTTGTCATTGCGGCAGGCCTTTTTGTCGGCGCAAAAACGATCAGCGCCCAGACTCCGCTGCAAAAAGTCAAAATCGCTTATGCCAGCAGTGGTATTAACTACGCAGACATTTTTCTGGCCAAGGAGAAGGGCTTTTTCCGCGAAGAGGGATTGGAGCCACAGTTCATTCAGATGAATTCCAGTATCGCGATTACCGCTGGCATCTCCGGCGAGCTGGATGGTCAAGCTTCCATAGGCAGTGCAATCCGGGGGATCCAACGCGGCGCGCCACTGCGGGTTGTGGCGGTGACTCTGCGTCGTCCTCTTTACTGGCTGGTAGTTCGACCCGAATACCGTTCGGTCAAAGATCTCAAGGGTAAAGTGCTTGGGATCTCCACCATTGGCGGCAGCCAGCATAACCGGGCGAAAGCGATGTTGGCGATGGGTGGCTTGGATCCGGATAAGGATATCACCTCGATTCAGATCAATGATCAGACGATGCAATTGCAAGCGCTGGTAAGCAACGCGGTTCAAGTGATAGCGCTCAGTCCGCCGTGGGTCGCTGTCGCGCGCGATAAATTCAAAATGAACATCCTTGACAGCGCCCTGGATAAATTCGCGGGCATCGACAGCGGCCTTGCCGTCCCTCTCAAACTCCTCCAAGAGAAGCCTGATCAGGT
The DNA here is from genome assembly GCA_020027655.1 of Deltaproteobacteria bacterium. Taxonomy (GTDB): domain Bacteria; phylum Desulfobacterota; class Binatia; order UBA9968; family UBA9968; genus DAIRFP01. Next base: position 5,412 of record JAHKKJ010000222.1, read on the forward strand.
AAAAAAGATGCTCCGGGCGCGGGCGAAGGGAAACCGCTACTTCCTGGAAAACGAGCGGGAAGGAAGCGAGTTCCTGGCGCGCATCTATAGCGTCGATACGAAAACGGCACTGGAATCTTACCGTGCTTCCATGCCGGCATTTACCCGCACGGGCATTCCCACTGATGCGGAAATCAAGGAGCATTTGGCTAGTGACGCGCAAATGCTCAAACTTCCCGAGCCAGTGCATCCATCAAAAATTTTCGACTTTAGTTTGCAAAGCGATGTCCTCCGCGAGTTAGGTATCAAGTAATTTATCCCAAGGAGTTCAATCGATGGCGAAACAATTTCGAGCAGACAATATCGGCAGTCTCCTGCGCCCGCCGGAGCTCCTCGAGGCGCGTGCGGCTTGTCGCGAAGGCAAGCTACAGCGCGATCAGCTGCGTGCCATCGAAGATCGATCGATTTTAAAAGCGCTCGAGCTGCAGAAAGCGGCGGGCGTCGAAGTCTTTACCGACGGCGAATACCGGCGGGATATCTTCACGGCGGATATCACCCAAGCCGTCGATGGTCTTGTCCCGGGCAGGACCACAGTGAGCTTCGAATGGCGCGGCGCCGGCAGTGAGTTGGCGAAGGAGTCAAAAGAAGGCAATCTTCAGTTCATCGTCGGCGATAAGCTGCACAAGAAAGGCCGCTTCACCCCGGGCGAAGCGCCGTTTTTGAAACAGCACGCGCCGGGACCCTTCAAAGTCTGCACACCCGCCGCGACCCAGCACGCGATAAGCCGGTACAAGCCGGGGGTAACCGACAAGTTCTATCCGACCATTCACGAGATGCTCCAGGCTGTCGCAATGATCATGCGCGACGAGGTTCAGGCATTAGTCGATGAAGGCGCTTCCTACGTTCAACTGGA
>JAHKKJ010000223.1 GCA_020027655.1 Deltaproteobacteria bacterium
CACGCTTGGCTTCGTCAAAGATCTCCAGATCAGCGGTGAAAATGTTTCTTTTACCATCGAGCTTACCACGCCGGCTTGTCCTGTCCGCGAGCAAATGAGGGAGGATGCGCACCGCGCGGTGCTCTCGTTACCTGGCGTCAAGAACGTCGAGGTTCAGATGACCTCACAGGTGCGCGCTCTCAAGTCGGAGGAAAAAGATAAGCTTGTGCCGCTAGTGAAGAACATTGTTCCCGTCGCCAGCGGAAAGGGTGGAGTAGGAAAGTCTACTGTAAGCGCAAATCTCGCGGTTGCCCTGGCGAAGATGGGCGCTCGGGTGGGCCTGATGGATGCGGATGTATACGGACCGAGCATTCCGACCATCATGGGGGCTGATACTCCGCCCGTATCCGAGAATGGAAGGATCATTCCCCCCGTTCGCTACGGTGTCAAGATTGTTTCGATGGGTTTCTTCATGCCTAAAGGTCAGGCGACTATCTGGCGGGGTCCTATGCTCGCCAAGGTGGTGGACCAGTTTCTCGGCAGCGTTGAGTGGGGCGAGCTTGACTATCTGATCGTCGATCTGCCGCCGGGCACCGGGGATGTCCAGTTAAGCCTCTGCCAGAAGATTCCTCTTACCGGCGCGGTAATCGTGTCGACGCCGCAAGATCTCGCATTCAATATTGCCGAAAAGGCCATCCTCATGTTCAACAAGCTTCGGACGCCGGTCCTGGGACTAGTAGAGAACATGAGTGGGTTCGAGTGTAGACATTGCGGCCATAGGGAAGAGATCTTTGGCAGCGGCGGGGCCCGGCGATATGGCATGGCAAACAACCTACCCTTCCTTGGCGAGGTTCCCCTCTCCACGGATATCCGGACAACTTCAGACGAAGGACGCCCGATTGTCGAGTCCATGCCGGATTCCCCAAGCGCCCGTGCCCTCTTTCGACTCGCCGAGAATATCGCCGCGCAGATCAGCACCCTCAATATGGGTGGAGCCTCCACCGATCGACCTGAGATAGCGGAGATTACCCGCCCATCTCAAAACGAGGTCCGGATTCGCTGGAAGGACGGGCATGAAGGCGTCTATACCAGCTATGCCCTGCGCGTGGCCTGTAGCTGTGCGATGTGCATCGATGAGATTTCGGGCAAGAAGCGGCTCCGGGATGAATCGATAAGAAAAGATGTCTATCCGCTCTCAATTGACCCGGTGGGCAGGTATGCGGTCTGTTTCCAGTGGAGTGACGGGCACTCAACCGGCATCTATACCTTCGAGCACCTGCGCGAGCTATGCCCATGCCCGACATGCGCCGGGAAGTCAAACGAGGAGAGAGGCAATGTGGCCCAGAACTTCTGAGTTGGAAAAAATAGCGAAGGATAACGGTCGTACCTGGACTGGCCCTAATTCTCAAAATCTGATGAAGCATGAGATTATCCCCTTCATCTCGCGGCTGCCCGACCGGTACCGGCCATTTCTGGAGAAGTACCCGTCCCTTGCTCTCATCGGGGGGACGCCGCTCTTGCGCGTCCGTGTCCCTGAACTTCCTGAAAATGGCGCCGAGATCTTCGCCAAGGCGGAGTGGACAAACCCCGGTGGCTCCGTTAAGGACCGCCCTGTTCTAAGGATGCTCCTAGAGGCTGATCAAGGGATATATGGTGGCCGATATCGTCCGACCTTCGGGATGATTAACATGATCGCCGCCGAGTGCGACAGATAAAATGGCCTTAGAGTTTTCGCAAGAGACACGCAAGAAATTTGCACGATAAGTACCACCAATTATATTACTTATATTACGGCCTGACGCCGATAAGGGAGGTAGAAAGATGTACGTGTCACGTTTCTGTTTCCATAGCATCCCCGGTAAGACCGATGCCGTGGAACAAGAGCTCAAAAGGGTGGCCAACATGGTCGCCAGGGCTGGAGGAAAGAATATCAGGATACAGCGCACCCACTTCGCCTCGCTGGGTAGCCCCGATGTGGTATTCGAACAGGAGGCTGAGAACCTACAAGACCTGGAAAATCAGATTCAGAAGGTGACGCGGAGCACGGATTTTCAGAGGTCCACGAAAAGGATGTCCCGTCTTTTGTGGCAATCGCCAAAAAGGGAGATCTATATCGTAGAGACTCGATAGCGATCTAGATTGGAAGACGATTGGGCGTTATATAGCTTCAGGTGGCCAAATAACTACCTTCTCACCCCTCTGCCACTGGACGAGGAGGGTCTGGTGGCCGATCTGGCAGCCGCTCTTTGGATCAATCCGGAACGCCCCGTAGAAGGTATGGATATCGAGATTGGATGCTGTCTTACGCAATCGCTCATCCTCTAGTCCGCCTGCTCGCCGAATTGCTTCTTGAATCACTACTCCTGTGGCAAACCCCTGCGCCGCAGTGTAGTCGGGAGGCATGCCGAACTCCTTTTTGAAATGGGCCGAGAACCATTCCGGGCCGGGCCCATTGAGGTGCGAGCAGCGAAGCCCAGCTTCCCACTGGGACGGGCCAATAACCCCTTCTGCCTTAACGCCGAGGCTGCGGCCAAAGGCCGTGGAACCTGCTGCTACAGTTATAATTGGCCTTGTCCGGCTCAAGTGCCTGACAATCTTTATATCGTCCTCAAAACTTCCTATTCCAACCAGGAGATCCTGGCTCTGGCTCAGGGTCATTTTAATAATTTCCCTGGCATCCTCTATGGGCGACGTAAAGGGAACGCGAACAACAGTAAGTCCACAAGATTCTGCCGCCTCCTCTAAGCCTTGGGCCACATGGGCTGCGAAGGTCCCGGAAGATGCTGTCAGGCAAACGAGTCGGCGCAACGATGGCTCCCTCATCGTGAGATAAGAGGGGAGAGAGTGAAGGTAGCTGCTCGCCGGGCTAAGCACGCTTACCACGTAGCGCCAACCCTGCTGGCAGATCGCATCCGACGCCCCACCATGGTTCCAGAGGATTTTCTTTCCACTCTCTGCGATAGGCGACACCGCCATTGTCAAGTGACTGGAATAGGGCCCGAAGAGGAAATCGACCCGGTCCTCCTTAAGGAGCCGTACAACGTTGTCCTTGGCTCGATCCATTTTACTCTGGTCATTGTATGCAATAACCTCAACCGGCAAAGACTGCGTCCTCTCCTTGAGATGGATCCCACCCTTTTGATTGACGTATGCAACCCAGAGTTGGACGCCGCGCAGGGCCTGAACACCCTGGAGACAAAATTTTCCGCTGAGCGAAATCGATATTCCCACGGTGATTTTTTCGGGAACCGCCGGCTTTGACATGCGCCCTACCATCGCATGGGGAAGGTTTGCTGAGTATTATTGTGGTACCTCAACCACAAGAAGCCTCCGAGGAAATCAAGATCGGTGCGACATGCTTACGCTGAGGGGATAAACTGGAATTAACGCCTCTGGATTCACCGTCCAAATCAATTCCCCAAAAGCTGCGACAAGAGATCAGCTTAGGTATTTCTGGGACGCGCGATACTTTGTACGGAGGGCCAGTGAAAAAATATGGCTTATCTTTTCTTCGCAGCCCCTGCCTTTCGGATTATCGCAGCGCACTTTGTGGCGTCTGCGTCGGACTCAAATCCAAAAACCGCTGAATATTTTCTCCCTACCACCTGGGCTACGAGAAAATCCATGTTGATCCCCGCACCGGCAATGGCCTGCGCGGTCGCATAGCCAAGGCCCGCCCTGTTATCGCCCTCGACCAAAAGAGCCGGGATTGCTGACGCGCTGAATCCAGCTTCCTTGGCCGCGGTAACGGACTTCCTCCCCGTAACCGGATAAAGCTCAATTGCGGCCTTGGATTCCTTGCCCGGAAAGCGAAAGGCCATCACCACATGGATGTCTGTGCCGGCGTTGGCAAGTGGCGCAAGAGCGTTAGCAAGAACTCCGGTCGTATTCTCAATCTCTTTTCGCCAAAGCGCGATCCTTTTCACGGTCACTGCCATATTGAATCCCTCCTTGTTTCCCCAAGAATTCGTGTTTCCTGTGATGGGATTGTATTGCCGAGGGGCGAGGGCTGCAACGCATTCCGTTTACACTGTCGCGTCGATCAGTTCAATCCTGGCCTAAAGTACAGCCAACGCAGGCCTACCGACTCTTGTCGCATTCCGCTGCTGCAAGTCACGCCAACTCTCAGATCCATCTTTACTTTTGTAGCGTGATAAACCCGGCAAAAACAGGGTATGAAAAATGAACCAGGCTGGTCTGTCATCAATCTTGGTAGCGATGGCACTGCTTGCTATTGGAGTGATAGTCGTGGCGCAGCAGCCGGCCAAGATCCCCCGCATCGGCATTGTCGCAGGTGCGTCCGAGTCCTCCACACCGCCGTTCGAGCCATTCCGGCTCGGCAGCCGTGACTCTTCTTGAAATCAAAACACTTCAGCGAGTCACACTACCCCGCGCCTGCCCCTGAACTTACAGACAGATCGTGATAGTAATGAAACCATGAGCCGTCCTTTTTTGCCGGCGGCCGAATGGAGGTCTACGAGCATGGCTGAATGGAGCGAAGTGCCGGCGCAAGGACCATCCTATTTATGGAGTGGCAGTCCCAGCACCTGAGAAACGGTGGCGTTCGGGCGGGCCGGTTTTTGATCGGGACCCAACCCAGACAATAGAGATTAAGCGAATCCAGAGCCCGACGGATTTAACTTTTAAGGCCAAGCAACAAGCCGAAGAACACGGACACGGACTCAAATTATGCGAGGATAAGCAGGCTTCCCAAACGAAGTGACTGTCATGGATGAACAGCGCCGCCTTGAGCGTCGAAGCCGCGACGCTGGAGTGTAAGAAAAGAAACGTCAACACTCCGGCGGTAAAAGAAGCGCTGAAGTTTCTACAGCCGCACATTCTGCCGGAATGGTTGATTCCACAATTCCGTTCTCATCTGAACCGCGATCCGGAGCTTGAGGTAGATAAAGAAGGTCAACAACAAGTTCTCCGGCCGACCTTCGAAGGCATCCGGAAATTCGTCTACGATCTGGTCGGAAAACAAATGAACGCACTTGCGCGGAAGTTCGCCGCGACTCAGGACATGAAAGTGAAAGAAGAGATTGAACGCCTGAGTATCGAGGTAGGTAAGCTCAAAGAGCCGTGGAGGTTCATGACACGTTAAAAAAAGGAGGCTTTTATGATCGCAGCGGTGCGAAAATTTAACATCGAATACCAAGGTCATTGGGCACCAGTACTCTTTATCAGGGATACCGCCGGGGCGACAGCCGAACCGTTTCAATTTTGGATTAGGGGTGATGACGGAAAGCCATATGGAGTTCCATTAAATGAGGCAACTGACATTAAAGCCGACGCCGATTAGCCAACACGCCTCCACCATCAGCAATTTCTTCAGCACGTCCTCGGCATAGGCCAAGGGGCCGAACCGAAGCCCGGCGCCCCCTTACCGAAGAGAGCTTTTTCATTGATCGGAATCTATGAAGTCATCCTGGCCAATATATGTGAGCTCAGTCAGTTTAATGTTCATCTGTTTCGCGAACTCCTGGGCGTCTGCGAAAGAATAGAACTTGGCGGCCTGCGATATTATTTCGGTTTTGGTTCCGTCTTTGGCGATATACTGAGTGCCGGGACGGCCATGCTGTTGAGGGCCAGCAAAGATCACAAACATGGTGTTCCGTTTAGGGGACATTGCGGGGATCCTGATCCTCCTGAATCGGCTCTATCGCACGGTGCGAAGAGAAACAAGGGAGGCCAGAGAGAGCGCCGGATTTAGGGGCGGCCTATCGAAAGTGGGTGCGGTAGTAGCCGAGTTTCTTTGGAGTTAGAGCACCGAGCGCCATCGGCAAGAATCTAACTTGTAGGGTGGAGACATTCAATTTGGCATGAAATCATGATCCAGCGATTGCGCCGGTTCAGCGGATCGAAATAGAGCGGCTTGCGGGAAAGTTGCTGGAAGCTCCTTTATAGTTCTTTTATCCTTCAATTCAGGCAAGCACAGCTTGCCTTTTTTCTTTTTCGCACACGATCCCGATTCAGTTGTTAGCCTACAAGAGGCTACGCACTGAATTGGAAGCTCATTCAGAGAAGTAGACCGTCCCCGCAGAGTCGTGACAATAGCTTGACTACCAGCAGGGTAATGATAAATATGGCCTTACACGCATAGTTAAGCACCCTTGATCGTGTACTCGGATATAAAGGAGGACCGATTATGGGCTGTGAAAATTTTGCCACCGTTGTTAAATCCCTCTCACTCCTCGTAGTAAAAAGACGAGACCGTCGATAAAACCGCCGGACGGCAATCCCGTTCACCGCGTTTTGGCTGGTACTGCATAGGGAGCGCCTCTCCCACTCTTATTCCTTGTTGATG
>JAHKKJ010000015.1 GCA_020027655.1 Deltaproteobacteria bacterium
CGAGCCGCAAACAGGCAACGGCGCGGCAAAGGCTCCCGCTATTAAAGAACCGCAGTAATGGATGATGGTTTGTCTGTTCAGTTCGATGGCGCGGTCGTGGGTCCCTGCGCCGGCTGGTTAGGCGCAAAAATCAGGAAAGATTGCCGGTCCAAAAAGTCGAACTCGCTTTGCAATCTGTAGCCCGCCTGCTCCATCTCTCTTTTGATAAATTCGCTAGGCGTGTAGTGCTGCCACAAGCCGTCAAGCCATCCCCTGCGGTCGAATTCGATAATGGCGATCCGGCCGTTTGGGCGGAGATATTTCCGGAGGTTTGTAAGATAGTTTACGCGGTTATCGATGTGATGATAGGTGTTGCTGGTAAAGATGAGGTCGAACCCCGGGGATGGCAATAGTGGATCGTCCGGTTTAGCGAGAATCACTTCAACGTTTCCAACCCCCTCCTTCTTTGCCTGCTGTGCGACCAAATCGTTCATCTCCGTGTCAATGTCGACAGCATAGACTTTGCCGTCGGGACCGACGGCCTTGGCAAGCGCAAAGACAAAGTAACCCCCGCCGGATCCGATATCGGCAACCCGGTCTCCGGGACGGATCTGAAGTGATTCAATGACCCGATCTCGCTGCTGCCACTGATCCCGGGTGAAGCCTTCATAGGCGCACTGCTTCAGCCGGGCGCAGCCGGCGAGGAGGAAAAGGATCAGCAGCTGAATTTTGATTAGCTTCGTGGCTCGTGGGAGCATCGTCAAAAGAACCGCGGGTCTTTTTTCGCCGTGGTAGGTTAGTGCTGCGATTGAGTTTTCTGGGCGAGGGTTTCGAGAGCTTTTTTGACTTTTTGGCGCAGGTCCACAACGTCGAAGGGCTTGCCGATGAAATCGAACGCGCCGAAATCCATCGCCTTGGCGGCTAATTGCTGCGAATTCACGCCGGTGAGCATGATGACCTCGCAGCTGGGGTGAATCATTTTGATCTGTCTCAAGATCTCGATACCGTCGGTTTTCGGCATAAGAATATCGAGCAACACAACCTGGGGTCTTTCCTCTTGAACTTTACGAATTGCCGCATCTACCGACGCCGCTTCCAGCAGGCGATATTCTTTGGAAAAAACCATTTTGAGGGACTCGCGGACCCCCACTTCATCGTCAACTGCCAGTAACAGCGGTGAACTCATGGGATATAAGCAGCTTAAGCTAGCTGTGATTGACTGCCTAACTCAATGTGTCACTAAGTTGCCAACCTGGCAAGGGGGAAATTCGCCATGCGAAATAATTACTTCAAAACCATGTTGGTGTGAAGAGGAGTGACCGAGTTCTATGGAACGTTGAATAGTGGACAAAAACAGAGTCAGAACCGGTCGGGCGTGCCATACGGAGCTGACACGCCGCCGGGAACAGTAGTCAGGCCGAAGGTTTTACAGGGTTGAAGATCTAGAGCCCGCTTGTTTGTTGTCGGACTACCAATTCCGCGCAGCGCGGTGAATTGGCCGCGTGGCGCGAACAGTCTCGGGCGATATCCTCGATGGGTTTTTCGAAGACGGTTCGCAGGTATTGAATGCTCATTTTAAGGCAGTCTTCACTATCGCTATGGTTACCGAAAGCTGCGCAAAGGGGCATTGCGTAGCGGCCGTCCCAGGTATTGTCAAGGAGCGCATAGACAGCCCCCCGCATGCAGGCCAAGCGATTGTCTTCCTGCGCCAGCTCGCACTTTTGAGCGACGGAACGAGGTTGTCCCATGCGCGCTTCGTTGGCAAGGTCGCGCCCGATGGACTGCGTGCACGGCACTCTATAGGCTCCAGCTTTTGCGCACTCCTGAAGCATTCGTTCCGTCGAGAGCCCCATCTCCATCATCCTTGAGGTTTGCATGATGTAGCATTCCCGCCGATACTGGTCGGCCAGCTGGTTGCAGGGAGCGTGGTAATCCGTCGGACTGAAATTCTTTTTTTCATTCGTTGCATTGGAGACGTTTTCCATAAAGACCCCACCGTAACAAGAACTCCGGCTCCAGTCGTCGCCGAGTGCGTCGCAAACCTCCAGTGACGATTGAAGCTGATAAGCGGCAAAGAACAGAATCGCGTGACCGAGTCCGTGCAGACACTGATAGCGCAATCTTAACGGCGTATTCGCATCACAAGCGGCTGTAGCCTTTTGTTTCAGCTCTGCTTGGCTGGGGTGCTTATAGCTCGCCGAATAGATGTCGTCGCCCCGGAGAAAACGTTCCACCGAACCATGGTAACAACCGGAGTGGCAGGTCTGGTCGCAGGCGGAAAAAGAGTCGTGAATATTGCCCTTGAGCCGAAACGTTTCCCGCCCGATGGCATGGACGACGGGATGACAGTCGCGCCGCAACTCAGGATCCTCCGCTTCAAAACGCTCAATCAGTCGGAGCACGTCGGTGGTTGTGTGGTTCCTGAGGGCCTCGCGGAAAAGATTATCAAGACACTCGGTACTGCGAGATTCTTTGAGGCAATCCTTCGTTGCCGCCAAAGACGGTAGGCCGGCATCTGTTGTTTTTGCCGAGTTTTGTTCGGTCTCCTGAGCCTGGATCACAGACGGAGGCAAGAATACGATTAGACCAAACAAAAAAAGTAAACTTTGATAAATGAATACGCCGGACCGAAAATTACCCACGAGGCTATCCTCCCAATTATTGCGCAGCATTCTAACGAAAAGCGGCTCGAGGCGCAATTATTTCACCGGCTCGCAGCGCGAAAATGGTATCATGGACGGAGACTGGTCATTCAGGCGGCAATTGAGCCAAGGGATTACCCGTCATCGGTTTGTGTTTGCGAGCGTTTTCTGAGTTAACTATTGGCGTTCTTCATCGTCTAAAGAGAGCAGGGAAGCGAAATGAAGCGGAGATTCTTCTCTATTGCTTGTATTGGCGTCTTTTTTTTAGTGAAAGTCAGCGCAGCGGCCGGTCAACCCACAGTCAACCCACCCATCCCTGAAAAAGTACCCGTCTATCAACCGAAGCACTACCCCTTCGATGGCGGCGAGAGAGCCGTTTACAGGGCAAGCTGGAATGGAATTCCCGTGGCCACCGCAGAAATTGCCACGACGTCTCAAATGATCGATGGCAAGAAGTTTTACAGTGTGCGTGTCGAGGCCAAGACAGCGCCCGCGCTCGACTTATTTTGGAAAATGCGCGACACGATCACTTCAACCATCGAGGCCAGGTCGCTGGCACCGACCCGGTTCACCTTCAGTCAAAGGGAAAACCAAAAGGTCATCGATACGGAAGCCCGGTTCGATCGGAACGCAAAAAAATGGTTCGTTCATCGTGACGAACGACGCAAGATAAAGAAATACGAATTCGACCAGCCGCCCAATACCATCGACCCGATCACCGCGGTCTACCTGGCGCGGAGTCAGGATTTCAAGGTTGGCGATCACCTTTACTTCAATATCTTCGGGGGAAAGTATCGTTATTTGCTGGATTTGGAAGTCGAGCGTCGAGAGAAAATCCAAATCGCGTCCGGCAGCGTCGATGCCTTCAAGATCGTTCCGCGGATCAAGAACGTTCTGAAGCAGGGTTACGCGGAAAGACTGAACGAGGCCTCAGTGTGGATCTCCGCGGACGAGAGACGTATCCCCGTCAGGCTCAGCAGTAGGATCTTCGTAGGTAGTATTTATATCGAAAGGATCGAAGACAGGGTTGGGACTCAAGCCGCGGGAGCAAGGCATCCCGACCATCCAAGTTAGCCATCCGAATAGAAAGTATTCATCGGTAGGCCTAATGAGAGCAGCCATGAGATTCACTAAGACGATACTGATTGTTCAGGTGCTATTTCTAATCCCGGGCTTGTTTTCATCGCCGGTCATGGGGGGCGGTGCGCGGGCCTTTCGAAGCGGACCCTATGACCAGCAGGCGCCGTCTAGGAGCCGGCGGGGTGAATCCGAACAAAGCGAGCGTCTTCGATCCGTGATGATTCCTCTGATACAGGCAATGGATCACCCGTGTTCAGCCGATGAGGTGCGAATCAGTATTATCAACCAACCCGAGATTAATGCGGGCAACGCCGGTGGATGCCAATTCCTCGTGACTGCGGGTCTGCTACGGCAGGCAAACGATGACCAATTACGCGGGGTGCTGGCTCACGAAATTGCGCATCAAGATCTTGGACACGTGGCGCGGGCGCAAGTTTTGAACGCCGGGCTCGGTATTGGCGCGGCGCTTTTGGAGAGATTCTTTCCCGGGAGCAGTGCACTCACCCCGATTGCAGGAACCTTGATTGCTCGAGGCTATGGCCGCACGGAAGAATACGCCGCCGATCGTCATGGCCTCGATATTCTTAGACGTGCCGGCTATCCGGCCGAAATCATGGTCGATACCCTCAATTGGCTCAGAGGAATCTCCGGTGACGGAGGTGGTGGATTCCTTTCAACCCATCCCGCCATCGACGAACGAATCGCGGCGCTGCGAAAACTCCGTTAGCAAAAACCCTTGCTCTTGCCCAGCCGGTCCTTTTCGACTCTTTTCTGGCGGTTTTCGCCACGACGCAGATCAACGCCTAAAAAAGCTGACGGAGCAGTTTATCGTCTGACACCTGAACACTGACACCTGGTTTCAGGTTTCAGGTAAACAAAGCGGTTTCCTGGTCGTCTAACGGGCAAAGGAGGATGTTCAAGATGAACATCAAATCTGGAGCAGCTAAACAGCTATTCGGCATAATCGCTGGTACGGTGTTAATTGGCACAGTGGTTGCTGGATGTGCCGGTGGTCCTATCACGACGCGGGAGAAAGGGGCAGGCATCGGCGCTCTAAGCGGTGCGGCAGTTGGCGGGTTAATCGGCTCCGCTGTCCGTCATCCCGCTTTAGGCGCAGCCATCGGCGGGGGGCTCGGTTTGGGTGCAGGTGCTTTAATTGGTGATCAATTGCAAGGACGTGAAAACCAAGCTTGGGAGCAAGATCAACAAATTTACCGAAATCAGCAGGACCTCTCGCGGCAGCGTCAAGAGTTGGAAGATCTCCGGCGTCGGACTCCGGAATATTAGCGAGGCCGAGATGTGGGCTGCGATCCGTAAAGATTGGGATTACCTAGCGCTCACGTTCGTACTGGGAGTGTACGTGACGGCTGCGCTTGCCGCAGCCATAACCTCGATACCGGCGATGTCTGTGTCGTTTTGACCGCGGCCCTGGAAGAAAATCCAGGGAGGTTTACTTCTTGCCGTAAGTCTGATCGATGAAGCCGTCGCGTTCGAGTTCACGGACGATCGTGTCATCGACAAGGTCATTCACGGTGACTTTGATACCCGGGTTGGTTTTACGGGCCTCTTTAATCAGGTTCTCCATACCCGGGCGGGTTACATACGGCACACGCTCCAGGATTCTAACTGTCGCAGAATAGTTATCTTCCAGATAGGCTGCGTTGGCGGTGGGAAAGTATTTTCCCACGATTTTTTTGGCGCCCTCCTTGTTGCTCTTGAAATAATGGGTCGCCTCGATGAGCGCCATCACGATCTTTTTTACATTCTCTCGATTCTTCGCGAGATAGTTTTTCGTCGTTACCGCGCAGATCCAAGGAAAAGGCGGGGGATTCTTCAGGTCGGCCGTGCGAATCAAAACCCGGTGGGGAAGGTTTTCGCCTAGAAGGTAAATGCTTCCAGTCGAAGATAAAAAACCGGCGACCGCTCCTCGCGTAAAAGCCGCCGCACGTTCGGCTGCGCCTCCGACCTGCCGAACGGTCACGTCTTCTCCAGGCCGAAGTTTCAGCTCTGCCAAGAAAGCTCGGGCTGCGACGTCAGTTACACTACCGAATCGACTGATCCCGATGGACTTGCCCTTGAGATCCTCGGCAGACTTAATGGAAGGCTGAACCACCAGCTCGTAATCCAATACGTTAACGAAACAAGCGACGGCCACGAGATCGCCGCCGCCGGCGGCCGAATTGACCACACCGCTTCCGGCGACCATTCCGACTTGGATATGACCACTCAAAACAGCCGCGGCGCCCAAGGTCGTGCTGACTATGTAAACCACCTCGGCGTCGATGCCGCGCTTTTTATAAAAGCCCAGGTCCTTGGCGATGTTCCAAATCGAGTTCGGGCCTCCCAAGGCCGCGTACGAGAAGGTGAGTTTTTCCTGTGCCTGTGCATTTACGGCGAAAACACACACTATTACAAAAAATGAAAAGCGCGCCCAGGTTTTCAGCATTTTGTCGCGCCCAGGAGATCCAAACTTGAAAGACTTGCGGCTACCCATGTTCCTAACTCGGAATATTCATGGTTCGAAGAAGGATCATAACAGATTGTAGCCCGAGGAGTGAGCCTCGACTTCCGAGTTTCGGGTTTCGAGTCTTGCGTTTCGAGTTGGAACCCGGAACTCGAAACTCGGAACTCGAAACCGTCGTTTGCCCGCAACCGGAAGGGCACGCTCCTCGGGCGCTGTTCCGTGAACAAATCGGGGCTAGATTTGATCCTCAACTACTCATGCCTGAGGGTTTTGAGCCGCATGCTGGACCAGCCGCTCCAACTCCTCATAGGGCTGCGCTCCGACCATGAGATAGCGTCCCGCAAGAAAGGTCGGCACCGCGTTGACGCCGGTGGCGGCGCACCGGCGCCAGTCCTCATCGACTGCGTGTTTGAAGCTGCGACTCATAAGAACGTCGGTGGCTTCGTCGGCCGGAAGGCCGACGTCCTTGGCAATCTCCACGAGGGGCTCCACTTTGCCGATATTTTTCACGTCGACGAAATAGGCTTGGAAAAGCGCTGAGTGGATCTCGTCCCCTTTTCCTTTGCTTTCAGCCCATTTTGAAAGTTCCTGCGCCAGCCGGCTATTGTAGGACATGTTGCGCTCGGCATTATACGCAAGCCCTTCGCGATCCATGTTCACTTTCATGCGCTGATTTCGCGCGACGACTTCGGGACCCCGCATGCTCCCCTCCACGGGAGTCTCAGGATGCAGCGGAAATTGCGTGAACTTGATCGTCAGATCGTAATTCGCTTTGAGTTTCTCGACACGCCCGGTGACGAGATAGCACCAGGGTCAGACAAAGTCGGAAAACATTTCGAGAACGAGTGGCTCGGGCATAATCCCTCCGTTTTTAGCTACGCTTTTGGGATAATCGGATTCTACTGTTCCTGGTTAGCCGAAGTCAAAGGGCTATCGCTGTTTGGTGAGCTCGAGCTGAGGAGAAGCGGGATACAAAATCTGCGTACCGTTTGGAATCGCGAATGGCGGCAAATGATGCTCGTGACATCCGTCGTCCATAATGTGCTGCACAGATGAGCCGCGAATCAGGAAGGCATCGGCTAGAAGCTGCCGGTGGCAGCGCCACGGAACAGCCTCGGCGCACATGATGGCGATCCGTTTATTCGCGACCAGCTGTTCCATTTCTTGCATGATCCTTTCGAATCCAGGCGTGAGCATGAAATCTGCGTAGGCGCGAAACGCGCCTGTTTTCCAGGCCGTGTTCTCAGAATCGGCGGACGGCTTTCGAAACCCTCCGAGATCTTCGCGCCAAATATATGTTATCTGCTGGTGGCTTAGCGTTTCAGCTAATGCTTCCCGATGAAAGTGGGGATAGCGTTTTGATGCCGGCCAGCGCCGCACGTCGACGAGCAACTCAACGTTGTGCCCTTTTAATAGCGCCACAAAGGCTTCGATGGCTCGCGTCGAATGGCCAATGGTATGAACAGTTCTGGGTAAATCGCAATCCATAGGATCTACCTCTTAATGTCACTACCAAAATAAACGAATCATGGCTGATCGCAAGGTAAGGGGATGCTATGATCGCGCCATGTTTCGTTCTCTGCCTCTGACGCTCTTCTGGTTCGTCTACATGGGCTCGGTGGGAATTGTGCTTCCATACTACAGCCTTTATCTCAAGGAGAACGCCGGCTTGTCGGGAACGGAGTTGGGCTGGGTGTTGGCTACCCTTCCGCTCGTGAGCATTGTCGTGCAGCCCTTCTGGGGACACGTCGCAGATCGAACCGGGGCGCGTAGCCGTATCGTGGTGCTTCTCTCCATCGGATCCGCGCTCGGCTACCTCGCCCTCGCTGCGGCTGGAGGTTTCTGGTCCATCTTGTTTGCAACGGCAGCGATGGCGGTTTTCGGTACCGCTGTGCTGCCTATCACCGTCTCCGTGAGTCTGGCAATCCTGCGCGACGCTGGCCCGCATGCCTTCGGCTTCGTGCGCGTTTGGGGCACCGTCGGATATTTCCTCTTGATTGTGAGTTTTCCTTGGATTCTGCAAAGCTATCAGGCGGCTCGAGGGTTTGCACCGGCCGAGAGCGGAGCCTCCGAGCCAGGATTGGGGATTATGTTCATTGTCACTGCCGTGCTCGCCGCGGTAGCGGCCCTGGTCGGCTTCTTTCTGCCCCGGCAAGGGGTTGTCTCTATGCGTGCCGCTCGCGGCGATTGGCGTTTGCTCTTGGGCAATCACGCCTACATTCGATTTCTTATTTTCTCGTTTGCGGCTTATCTTCTGGCGCAGGGACCGATGTGGTTGTTTCCAATTTTCGTTCGATCGCGCGGCGGCGATATCGAGACGATACGCAACATGTGGGTTTACATGCTGGTGGTCGAGATTCCGCTGGTTCTGGCGTCGGGGAGCGGTCTACAACGCCTCGGCGCCCGGGGGTTACTTGGGGTCGGCGTTATCGTCGGTGGACTGCGTTGGCTGCTTAGTGCGTTTATCCACGACCCCCAACTTCTCTCGCTCGTGCAGACACTTCACGGCGTAACCGTAGTGGGTCTTCTCATGGGCGGGCCGCTTTATCTCGACGTCGTGGCGCCGGAGAAATTGCGCTCCACAGCTCAAGCGCTCCTGTCCATGGTCGGGGTTGGCATCGCCGGGATTGTGTCGAATCTTGGATCGGGATGGTTGTTGGACATCGCAGGAATCAATGCGCTCTATGCAGCGACAGGGATCGGTTCGGCTCTGCTGGGCTGTCTTGTCTGGTGGATACTGCCTGCGCCCGAACGTGCCGAGGGCTGACTTGCAATTAACGCGACGCGCGATTATACGAGATCATATTTGTAAAACCCATGACGGATAGAGATAACCATTTTTGGGAGCAAACTCAGATGAAGAAGATTGCTACTACCCTGATTGGCATCATTTCGGCTGCGCTGCTTTCGGCAAGCTACGCAGAAACTCTTTACGCCGCTGCGGCTCAGACGCCGGCTGAGCAGCTCTATGCGGAATTGGCGAAGCTCAAGCCCGATCAACGGACCAAGAGATTGGAAGAGGGAGCGCGCAAGGAAGGCAAGCTCACTTTCGTCCATACCTGGCGCGGCAAGATCGCCCGCGAATTCGGCAGTGCCTTTGAAAAACGATACTCGTACATAAAGTTTGAGATGAGCGACCTAGGTTCTCAGGACGCCGCGGAGCGGTTCATTGCGGAAGAACGGACGGGACGCCATTTGACGGACATTCTCAGCCTGGCCGTCCCAGATCTCGCAGTGGTTCTGAAGCAGAATTTGGTTGCCCGATATCCAACCCCTGCGACCAGTAAGATCCTGAAACAGTACGGCGGATTTGTCGACAAGGACAATCGTTGGACGGCGTGGTATTGGAGCGAGCACGGGATCTCCTACAATACTAATTTGGTCAGTGCCGCTCAGGCGCCCAAAGAATGGTTCGATTTGTGTAAACCGGCGTTCAAGGGGCAGGTATCCTTTGATCCGGCGGAAACACGCTTCCTGGCCGGGCTCTATACGATGATGGGCGAGGAGAAGACCAAGCAGTGGCTAAAATGCATCGGTGAGAATCAACCTATCATCCAGACGGGGCATACCCAACGGATGGAGCTCATGCTAACAGGGGACCACGCGGTGCAGGGCGACAACTACCTTTACGCGGGCATCGAGGCGATGAGAAAAAACCCCAAGGCCCCCTACGCGATTGTCTATACGGCGCCGATTCTGGCTTTTGCGGGATCGATGGTGATCAGCAGGAATACGCAGAATCCCCACGCGGCGGCGTTAATGGCGGACTGGGCGCTTTCGGATGAGGCGCAGAAACTAACCAGTGACTTCCTGCGCGGTCCACTGACCATCAAGCATCCGTATCTTCCGGACAACATCAAACTGGTAACTTACAATATCGTGAGCGAGGATATTACCAACCGACTACACGAAGCCTGGAATCAATACATCGGCCGGACAAAGTAGCGCTCCGGCGATTTCCAAGTATGCCAAACAGCTCGCTCCGATGGGGAGCCAGCTCGGGTTATTTATGATCAGAAGAGAAACGACGACACTGTATGGACCGAGGGATGAGCCCGGAGAGGCGAAGGCGCCAGACCGTACAGCCTCAACGACTTCTTTGGTGCTTGCCTGGACGAAGGCAAAAATTCTCTGCAGGTCGCTCCACCTCCGGCGGTTTGTAGTCGGCCTCAAGGCACAGGCCCATCGCCTTCGACTCGGAGGGCTCATCCTGAGGCCATCGGCAGAGTGTGAATGACCCGGGCTAGTGACCGGCTGCTCCTAAGCGGCGGCGGGATCGTTTTCGTATGCCTGGTCGTCGTTCTTATTTATCAGGTCTTGCTGCCGTTCCTGTTGATCATCTGGACAAGCCTGAAAGTCGCCCATCCCGGGGATCCTGAATTCCTTGAGCTGAGCTTTACAACTGCCAATTATTTCCGAGCCTTCGCGATCAGAGAGTTTTGGGAGGCGAGCCTCAACACGTTCTACTTCGCCTCGGTATCCACGTTGTTCTCGTTCGTGCTTGGAACCTTCCTCGCTTGGACCGTGGTTCGCACGAACACGCCGCTGGCGCAGTTCATCGGTATGATCACGCTCGGGCGCATTATCATCCCGGGAGTCATCATCACGATTTCCTGGATCCTACTGGCTAGCCCTAGCATAGGAATTCTGAATTATTTTATTACCGAGACCACTGGAGTGCGACGGTTCCTGAACATCTACTCCTTCTGGGGCATGGTTTGGGTGCAATCTCTCGAAATGGCTCCGCTGGCCTACCTGCTTATGTCGGCGGCTTTCCAATCCACAGATCCACGACTGGAAGAAGCTTCAGCCATTGCCGGATCCGGAGCGTGGTCGACGTTTTACCGCGTTTCGTTGCCGCTCATTCTGCCGGCCACAGCAGCCTCGGCACTCTTGTTATTCATTCAAACGGTGGAGAGCTTTGAGGTTCCGTTATTGCTGGGCGGCCGGGCGCGCGTCCCGGTATACACGACGGAGGTTTATTTCAACACCGCGCGCACACCGACGGATTGGGGCTTGGCGAGCACGTATGCGATGATGCTTTTGGTTTTATCGATGGCCTTGCTCGTTGTCTATTTTAGATTGGTGCGTCATACCGAGCGCTACCAAACCATCACCGGCAAAGACTTCAAACCGCGTCGCATCGATCTCGGCGGCTGGCGCTATCTGACCTGCGCGCTGAGCCTGCTTTTGGTTTTTCTCATCACCGGCCTGCCTTTTATCATGATGTTGTACGCTTCGCTGATGCCGCGCTTTCAGCCGCCAACTCTCGAGGCATTGCGCGATGTGACCTTGGTTAACTATCGAAGCCTGCTGGCGGATTGGAACTATTCCGTGAGGCCGCTGTGGAACAGCACGCTGCTCGGCGTGGGATCAGCTTCCGTGGTGATGTTGTTGGTCGCTGCGATCAGCTATTTTGTCAACAAAAGCCGTGTTCGCAGCCGCAAAATTCTTGACTTTCTCGGCTTCGCGCCGATTGCCTTGCCAAGCGTAGTCCTGGGCACGGCCTTTCTATGGTTTTATCTTTTAGTGCCGTTGCCGGTTATCGGCAGCCTCACCATCATTGGTCTGGCCTACCTCACGAGGTATATGCCCTATGCGCTGCGTTTTGTCTCGACATCGATGGTGCAGATTCATACTGAGCTGGAAGAAGCCGCCGCCGTGGCGGGAGGGACCTGGTGGAAAAATCTCTATCGCATTTACCTTCCTTTGCTTCGCCCGGGTCTCATGGCCGGGTGGTTTTGGGTAATGGTTCACGCTTATCGAGAGCTTACTATTGCGCTGATGCTGGCTCGGTCCAGAAATCGCACCGCCGCCGTGATCATTTTCGATCTCTGGTCCAACGGCTCGTTTCCACAGCTCAGCGCCTTCGGCGTGCTTATGTTTGTAATCCTGATTGTGCTGGTTTCCGTCGGCCAGACTGTGGGAAAGCGGTTCGGGGTCCAGGAGCAGGTCTAGTGTGGCGTGTCAAAAGTTCGCAAGAAAAGTCGGTAGCCTCCGTAGCGCATACCGTGAAAGCGCGCTGGTAGGGGCGGGTTTCAAACCCGCCCTTACAACTGATGCAGGACAGGGAGCGATTGTCTGGCATTCTGTTTAGAACGACCACGTGGTAATTATGAGGTGTATGTTCAAACCTGTGTTCACGCCACGGACGATAATCGCGCTCGGTTGGCTTTTTTGTCTATTACTCAATCCGTCGTCCGGAGGCTCCCAGAGCAAATCCGCAAACGAAGTTTCGGGGGGTTCGGCACCGACTTTAGGATCCGCCAGCGCGCCCGTCACTATTATCGAGTTCTCTGATTTCCAATGCAGCTTCTGTAAGAGATTTTGGGCGGAGACTCTGCCCAAGCTTAAAGAGGCTTATATCAATACAGGGAAGGCGCGTTTTATTTATCGGCACTTCGCTATTCTAGGAAAACATTCCGAGCAAGCTGCCCTGGCGTCGGAGTGCGCCGCAGAGCAGGGGAAGTTCTGGGAGTATCACGACCAGCTATTTAAGAATCAGGGCGGCTTGGCTTTCACCGAGGCCAAGCTTAAACAATACGCGCGTGATATCGGCTTGAACTCCGGAGCCTTCGGGACCTGCCTGGGAACCGGCAAGTATAAAGAAAAGGTCGAACGCGAGACACTAGCTGCGGCTGATCTAGGAGGGCGGGGAACGCCCTTCTTCATCGTTAATCAACATCTTTTGGTTGGAGCCCAGCCCTACGTCGTTTTTCAGAAGATGATCGACGAAGAGTTAAAATCTCAAGAGGTGAAAAAGAAAGACAAGTGACCGAGCAGCCCACTGAAAGCGAGGATCTGACGATCAACATGCGGCTTAATCCCAACCGCGTCCGCCAGCCCGAACAGTGGCCTCAATGTACCAACTTAACTCGGATTGCCATACTTTAGTCGGGTCATACTTGCGCGACCCTGAATAAAGACTTTTACGACAAACAGGTTATCGAATTCGCTATCATCAATGACTGGAACGTTTCCTGCCCCAAGTCGGTTGATTATATCAGGGACAGTATCGCTATGACCGATAACCAGTACCGTTTGCCCAGCGTGGTTCGATAAAATGTCACTTTTTATTTGCAATGGCTCATCCATCACAATAGGTGAAAGCCCAAGGTGGGTGGCTAGGGGTTGCGCTGTCTCCCTAGCGCGAACGAAGTGAGACCTGTAGATAGCTTTAATACCCGACTGACCGACTACATGGATTAACTTTTTTGCCCGCGCTTTTCCGGCGGCGTTTAAGTGAGGATCTGGATTAGCCGGGGTGGGAGCATTCCTTTCCCCATGTCGAGTAAGAATTACCGTTGTCACTAAAGAAGCGCTGGCCATACTAATCCCCTGTTTCCTTAATTTTGATGCAAAATTTACTCGCTTTCTGAACGACCTGTCAAATATGAGCTTCGAACCCACTGCTCAGTGTATTATCGTTATACTTGCCGGCAATTGACAAAATTTGTTTTCATCTTATGGAGTCCTCACACGACTTGCTGAGCTGCAATAATAGGGTACGCTTCTTTTAAGTCGTTCAAGCCGGCCGATCTCGGCGCGTAATGAATGGGTTCGGTGATTATTCATTTCATAGCTCGGAATAGATGATGCGAAAAGGAGCAAGCCCACTTGTAGATGAGCGATTTTTCTCGCCTGACATGATGATCTGGCGGGTGGACCGCGAGATGGTTTTGCTCGCGGCGGGGGGACGCGCGCTTCTGATGCAACTGGCGCATCCAAAGGTCGCCGCTGGCGTCGCCGAACACAGTCACTTCAAAGGCGACCCTCTTGGGCGCCTGCGCCGGACCATGAGCGCGATGTGGTCGATCGGTTTCGACGAGGCGTCGGAGGCTCGCGCTTCGCTGGAACAGGTGAAAAGTGTCCACCGAACAATTCATGGAATCGCTTCGCCGGCAGAGTCATTGTCTTTCGGAACTCCGTATGACGCTCTCGATGTGGAACTTTTGCTGTGGGTGCACGCCACACTGATCGATTCAGCGATGGTTGCTTATGACATTTTCGTCAAGCCGTTGGCGCCGGATGAAAAGTCGCGCTATTACGATGACTCTAAAAAGCTCGCCTATTTGTTTGAAATCCCCGAAACAATTCTTCCGTCGTCGCTGGTAGACTTCGATGGCTACATGGATCAAATGCTCAGGGGAGGCGAGATCGCCATTGGATCTACCGCGCGCGCACTCGCCCAAGAAATTCTCTTTCCTCGCCCGTGGATTTTGAGGCCGGCGGGGCCTTTGTTCCGTCTCATTACCGCGGGATTGCTGCCGGAACGATTGCGGGTAGGCTATGGGGTTGGCTGGAACAAACGTAAAGAGAGAATATTTTGGTTGATTGCGAAATGGATCCGACGCTTGCTACCGCTCGTCCCTGGACCGTTGCGCATCGTCCCCAACGCTCGCGCCGCGGAAAAGCGATATTTGTAACGCCGATTTTGCAGCAGTTTTTGGCTCGTTTTACGTAGGTAGCCCCATTCCTTCAGGAACGCCAAGCATCAAGTTCAGACATTGAATTGCCACTCCGGCCGCGCCTTTGCCGAGGTTGTCCAGCCGTGCCATGAGCACGACGTGGCCTGATGCGTGGGGAAGAACACGAAGTGAAATACGATTCGTATCGTTGTGTGCTTGGGGATCGAAGGTAAACTCCTCGGCTTCGCTTGGATCGGCCAG
The DNA here is from genome assembly GCA_020027655.1 of Deltaproteobacteria bacterium. Classification (GTDB taxonomy): domain Bacteria; phylum Desulfobacterota; class Binatia; order UBA9968; family UBA9968; genus DAIRFP01. Next base: position 14,835 of record JAHKKJ010000015.1, read on the forward strand.
TGGCTCGACCTGCACAAACGCTTCCTTCTCGTATCGCGACACCAGGGTTTCCCACATTGCTTTTCCGGTGCCCGACTTGGGCAGCGCTTTGGCCGGAATCATGATCTGTACCCGCATGCCGCATCGAAAGGGCCCTACCGCAGGTAGGAACTGTGGTTCAATGCTGAGCCCGCCGTAGCGGATGATCTCCGGAATATGCTTGTGCAGTTTCGTAATGCTGTACGGCGCCTCGTGGAGCAGCTGGCGCAAGCCCCGTTTTGGGTCTTCCCAACGCTCGATCATCGAACGGCCTCCGCCCGAGTAACCCGAGAGCGCATGGATTGAAAAAGCCGTATCGGGAGCTACTAACCCGGCATCGACCAGCGGCCGCACGAGCAAAATCACGGCGGAGGAATAACAACCAGGATTTGCCACTCTTTTGGCGCGCGCGATGCGCTCTCGCTGCCCAGCCATCAATTCGGGCAGGCCGTACACCCAACCATCGGTCACGCGGTGTGCGGTACTGGCATCGAGGATCCGGACCGAAGAGTCGGCAACCCAAGACGCGGCTTCCTTCGCCGCATCATCGGGGAGGCAGAGGAGCACAATGGTTGCCTCGCGGAGCGCTCGCTGGCGCGCTGCGGGGTCCTTACGCAGCTCTTCGGGAAGATTGACTAACTCGAGATCATCCCGGCTCTGAAGCCAGTCGCGGATCCGAAGCGCCGTGGTTCCTGCCTGACCGTCGATGTATAGTTTGGGTCGCATTCTAGCTTTTCTCTCAGCGGAATTAGGAAAGATTCTACGCCGATTTGTACAGCTTAGCAAAAGTTAGGAAGGGAGAATCAGAAAAGAAAAGCTTAGCCAAACGACTACTGTAGGTAAGAGCCATCGCTCAACAGGCCGCTTTTTAGATCAGCATAGAGCAGTCTGTGAAAGAGATGTTCCCCGGCTTCGCGCCGAACCGATAGCCGCCCGGCCGTATAAGCGCGAGAGACGAGGCCGCACTGGACGGATTCGCAGATCGCCACGTCCTCGGCTTGAATCCGCTCGCTTACGGCGATGCTCGCGAGGTTGCGCTCCCGCGATGTCTTCGAAGTATCCGCAAAGTAGAAGTCGAAGATGACTTCCGTCCGGTCGACTCCGCGTGGACACACGAGGTTGGTGTCCATCACACCCTCGTACCAGTTGATCATTAGGTTAGGGTAGATCCAGTAATAGAGAGCTCGGTCGCCCTTGCGGACCGTGGCTGTTTGATTGTCGGCTTTTTCCGTCAAGATCGGGCTCGACTGGAGACAGAAGCGCTTGCCGGTTTCGATCGTGTACTTGGTAGGATCGAGAACGCTGTTCAGCCCGCCGTGAATATGTGGCACGTGATAACCACCGTCGAGGTAATTATCGACAAAAACCTTCCAATTGCAGTTCAACGTATAAATCCGTCGCTCCGTCCAGTGAAGTTTTTCAAGGTTCAATTGGCGAATCTGTTGAGTTAGATCGACACCCAAAAAGTCTTCCAGGGATGGACCTTCAGGCGAAAGCTTTACAAATACTCGGCCTTCCCATATCGCGGCGTGAATGGGTATCAGTCCGTTCGCGGACCGATCGAAGTTGCGAACCCCAGCAAACTCCGGTGTTACAATGAGAGCACCGTCCAAATTGTACGTCCAGCCATGGTAAGGACAGCGGAGCGTTTGAGTTCTTCCTTCAGCATTCGGCGCCACCGTAGCAGCGTGGTGACGGCAGACATTGAAGAATCCGCGCAAAATACCGTCATTACCCCGAATGACTAAAATTGGCTCTCTGGCCAGTTCGCCAGAGATGTACTGGCCCGGCTCCCGAACTTGGTCGGCGCGCCCGACCACCTGCCACGAGCGCGCGAAAACCGTGCTTCGTTCTAATTCAA
>JAHKKJ010000224.1 GCA_020027655.1 Deltaproteobacteria bacterium
TCGAGACCAATCCGGTCCTAAGGTGTCGAGCCATTTCTTATACTGGGCTATTACGGCCTCCCGTTTTTTGAATTCGTCTGCTCGAGCCGGGATCTTCTGGAAGAAGCCCACCGATAGAGCTAGGAGAACAAGTCCAACAATTTTCTTCATATATCCCCCCTCGTCTAAAAACAGCGCACAATCCTTGACGCAAACTCTCTGCCACTCCAGGAGAGCGCTTGCGTCATTATCGACGGTTGACGCGGGAGGACGGCCTTTGATCTTTTTGTCACGACCTGGAAATCCTTGCTCCGTCAGCAAGAGATCAACCCGGTTCCAGAATAACTGCAGCTTGGTCCGGCTCCGTACAATATTGGCCTTTATGAACAGCGAATGTCTGGCCAACCGGCACAGATCCGTTTGTTTCCGATGCGGAATGTTTGAGTGACAGGAAAGGCAAATCGGCAAAGAGAGACAACATGCAGAACGGCTATGCGAGGGTTCCGGTTGTCAGAAGACGTTATTACGGTAGCGATGAAAAAGAGATCGGCAAAACTGTGTCTCGCGCAAAAGACGCAAAGGCGCCAAGAACAAAAAATTCGAAGCACGAAATCCAAAATTCGAACCAATTTCAAATGACCAAAATATGTAAAATTCCAAACAAGCTTCTCGCGGATTCGGTGTTTTGGATTTTCCCCGATTGAGATTTATTTGTCTCTGAGTTTGTTTCGGATTTCGATATTCGGATTTTGGATTTGTTTCGCTGGTTGCTTAGCGCGATAGGGTTTTTGTCACCACGGTGGCCAGCATAAAGGCAGAGATAAATTCTCACACTTCGGAGTAAGAAACTAAAATCTCGTTGATGAAAAGAACAATGAGGAGATCGACTGAACATCACGATCTCGCTGCCGGTCTCCTTTCCGCTTGCCGTATCGCTTCCCAAAGCTTAGGCGCCGTGTAGGGCATATCGATATGATCGATGCCCAGCGGCGCCAGCGCGTCCATCATGGCATTGGCCACCGCGGGTGGCGCGCCGTTGGTGCCGGCTTCGCCGACGCCTTTGACTCCCAACGGATTGAAGGGATTCGGCGTTATGGTCTCGCCGACAGTTAGATGAGGCATGTCGCCGGCGCGCATGACCGCGTAATTCATCAACGTACCAGTCAGCGCCTGGCCTTCTTCGCCGAAAAGCATCTGCTCGCGCAGCGCTTCGCCAAGCCCTTGCGCCACGCCGCCGTGCACCTGTCCTTCAACGATCATCGGGTTGATGATTACGCCGCAGTCGTCCACCAGCACGAGCTTCTCGATGGTCGGCTTGCCGGTTTCGCGATCGATACGCACCATGGCCACGTGAGCGCCGAACCCCCAGGCTTCGCGTCGTGGATCGAAAAACACCGTCTCCTGCAAGCCGGGCTCCATGCCGGGTGGAACCCGTCCACCGTAGGCCGCGGCCGCGATTTGGCGCCAAGTGACCTTTTTCTCCGGCACGCCAGCGACGGCGAATCCACCGTCGGCCTGCATCATGTCTTCAGGCGCGGCTTCCACCAGATGGGCGGCGATGCGCCGCGCTTTTTGAATCACCCGCTCGGCGGCCAACGTCATGGAGCCACCGCCCATCACCATGCTTCGGCTACCGAAGGTGCCAACCCCCTGCTGAATCGCTAGCGTGTCGCCATGACGAATCGCCACATGATCCATGGAAACATGCATCTTGTCGGCGATCACTTGGGCATAGGAAGTCTCGTGTCCCTGGCCATGACTGCTGGAACCGGTGAGCACCGTGATCTCGCCGGTGCGCTCCACGCGCACGGTGCCGCTTTCAAAGCCGGCGCCACCGCTGGGCTCCACGAAGGTCGAGACGCCCACCCCCACCAATTCACCGCGCCCCCGCGCCGCGTCGCGCTCTCGGATTAGTTTATCGTAATCGGAGAGACGCATTGCCTCGGCGAGGGATTTCTCGTAGTCGCCGGAGTCGTACTCGACGCCCACGCCGGTTTTGTAAGGAAACTGCTCGGGTCGAATGAAGTTCTTGCGCCGCATCGCCAAACGGTCGAGTCCCAATTCCTTAGCCGCTTTGTCGATCAGACGCTCGATGTTGAGTACCGACTCCGGCCTGCCGGCGCCGCGGTACGGTCCGGTAGGCGTGGTATTGGTAAACACCGCCACGACTTCGACATGGCAGTTTTGTATCTGATAGGACCCCGGCGCCATGCCCATCATACGCTGGGGCGGGCCCGCCGTGCTCGAGTATAGATAGGCACCCAGGTTCGCCACCACTCGGACTTTCAAGCCCAGGATCGTGCCGTCTTTCTTGAGCGCCAGCTCCGAAGTCATGGCCTGATCACGGCCTTGAATCGTGGTGACAAAATCCTCGCTGCGCGTGGCGATCCACTTGATCGGCCGCCCCAGCTTGAGCGCCAGATGACAGGCCAGCACGTACTCGCGATACAGTGGTCCCTTGCTGCCGAACCCGCCGCCGACGTCAGGTGCGATAACACGAATCTTATGCTCGGGAAATCCCAGAGCTGTCGCCAGGTCGCCACGCACTCGGTGCGGCGCCTGAGTGGAAAGCCATACAGTGAGGTCACCCGTCGGTTCTGGCTTTACAACGATACCTCTGGGCTCGATCGCCAGCGCCACCTGGCGCGGGCTGGCGATATGCATGCGGCAAATATGCTCCGCTTGGGCAAAGGCCGTGTCCACGTCGCCGCCTTTTTTTGTCGCGACGTAACAAATGTTGCTGTTCAGTTCTTCGCGGGCCAGCGGCGCGCCAGGCTCGAGAGCCTTCTCTGCGTCGATTACAGACGGCAGCGCTTCGTACTCTACTTCGATCGCGCCGGCAGCGTCCTGCGCGAGGGCGCGGCTTTGCGCCACTACGGCGGCGACTGCAACGCCGGCTTCATGCACGGCGCCGCGGGCCAGCAACGGGTGCGGCGGTATCTTCTGATCCTGCACCATCGGTGCCACTGGTATGTTGAGCTGCTTAACATCCTCACCGGTCACAACGGCTAGCACGCCGGCCATTGCCTTGGCCGCGTTCGTATTGATGGAAATTATTTTCGCGTGTGGATATGTCGTACGCAGGAAAGCTAGATACAACATTCCTGGCAGCTGGATGTCGTCCACGTAGCATCCCTTGCCGGCAACCAGAACCGGATCTTCGACCCGTCGAATGGATGCACCGATCAGTCCGGTCGGAGTATGGTCAGTCGTCATGACATAGCCTCTTGACGCTTTATTGAGTGCTTCCGAAATCTCAAGTGTCTCCCTTCAAAGTTTTACCTCCTCTCCCTCGACGCCCTCGACGGGAGAGGAATGAGGTGAGGGTGATCAAAGGTGCTAAAAGCGTCATTCTCACCCCCATCTTAATCTTCCCCCGTCAAAGGGGGAAGAGAAACTCCCTAAAAAATCAAATGCGGGTTTCGGATAGTTCGAGCCGAGTTAACTAGCCGACGCTCTCTGTACCGCCGCTTCGATCGCCCGCCGCGTATACACGATCGCTACGTGACGTTTGTATTCCGCGCTCGCGTAAGTGTCGCCCTCCGGATCCGTCTCTTCTGCCGCCCTGGCTGCGGCCGCGGCGATCACTTCCGGCGTCAGCGGTTTTCCTTGCAGCTCCGTCTCCGTAGCCACGGCCCTTACCGGACCGCTGCCCAAGCCGCCGAGAGCGACGCGGGCTAAAGCGCATGAGCCGGATGGCTGCCGGGTGATTAAAGCGCCGGCGCTCACGACTACGTAGCCGGAAGCCGGATGCGGCAGTTTGACATAGGCTGTGCCACTACCTGCCATCGGTAACGGCACTCGAATTTCCGTTAGCACTTCATTTGCCGCCATGGCGGTTGTGTAGAAATCGATAAAGAAATCATCCGCAGCCACCGTGCGGCTGCCCGACCTCGGTTGCAACACAAATGACGCGTTCAGCGCGGTGAGGATCACGGGAAAATCCGCTCCCGGATCGGCGTGGGCGATACTTCCGCCGATGGTGCCGCGATTGCGCACCTGCACGTCGCCGATCACCGATGCCGCGTCTACCAGACCCGGCAGGTGTTTCTGCACTAGCTCCGACGAAGCGACATCAGCATACACCGTGAGGGCGCCAATCGCCAACGTATTGCCGTCCATGCGCACACCGCGCAGGCCCGGCACAGTGGCGAGGTCGATCAAAGTGCGCGGCGACGCTAGCCTGAGCTTCATGGCTGGGATCAAGCTGTGCCCGCCGGCCAGCAACTTGGCGTCTTCGCCATGCTTGGTCAATAGCTGCACCGCCTCCTCCACCGAATGCGCCGCGACATAGCCAAAGCTAGCGGGAAACATTTTTGCCTCCCATCTTTTCTGCGGCCCAGCGGATCGATTCGACGATATTGATGTAGCCAGTGCAGCGGCACAGGTTGCCTTCCAAGCCGTGGCGGATTTCTTCTTCCGTCGGATTCGGGTTCGTCTCCAACAGGCTAACCGCGGTCATGATCATGCCCGGGGTGCAGTAACCACACTGCAAGCCGTGTTTTTCGCGAAACCCTTCCTGCACCGGATGCAGCACGCCTTCGCGCGCAAGACCTTCGACGGTGGTGATTTCCGCCTCGTTGGCCTGGACCGCCAGGATCGTGCACGACTTGACGGCCCGGCCGTTTAATTGAATCGTGCAAGCGCCGCATTGGCTGGTATCGCAGCCCACATGGGCCCCTGTCAGATTCAAATGTTCCCGCAAAAAATAAACCAGCAAGGTCCTTGGCTCCACAACGGCTTCATGCTTTACACCGTTGACGGTGACCTTTATAGGAACAGCGGCAAACTCGATTTCAGCAGCCATGCTTACTTGGCCTCCATCCGTGCTTCATAGATAATTGTTTCTTCCAAACAACAGGCACTGACTCGAAGCACTCTAAATCGGTTTCGAATGTCATACACCGACTTCTTCCGAGTCTCAACACCTCGTGCAGAAGTTAGTCGCCAAAACTTACGTTGAAATTTTGGCCGCGAGTTCAATTTTACTTGGTTCGGTACTCCTTGACGGCATCTTCATTCAACTCCAAACCGAGTCCTGGTTTCTCCGTTAAGGTCACCCAACCGTTGACAGGTCCGGGCGCGTCTTTATAGAGCACGTTCCACGTCAACCAGTTATTGACGTGAATTTCGGCGCGCCAGCCGTTGGGCACCGCCGCATGAAGGTGAAGATCGAAATGGTCCCCGTTGCCCACCGGAAGATTGAACGCCTGGGCCACTCCGGCCGCTTTCATGCCCATGGTGAACCCTCCTACCGAAAGGACATGGATGTTCAAGAAATCGACGGATCTCTGCTTTACCAGTTCGCACAGCGTGGAAAAGTTCTCCCACTGTCCTGCCGCGATGGGTATGCTGGTCTGTTTGCGCAACTCGGCCAACAAACCAGGGTCGTTGTGCACAATGGGCTCTTCAAACCACATCAGATTATAGGGCTCAAAGCGCTTACACCATCTGAGCGCCGCGTCGTATTTCATGAGACAGTTGGCATCCGCCATCAATTCCACCGAATCGCCTACGGCTTCGCGGACCGCTCTCACGCGAGCCTCATCCTCCGCCGGGTTATCTTCGCGGTGTTCCGCCCCCGCGCCGGAAGGATCCATCTCGCCACGAATATTGAGCCGGCCGACCTGAATTTTCAGGCGGCTCTCCCCCCTCGCAACCCAGTATTTTGCCGCTTCGGCCAGCTCGTCTCTTGAATAAGCCCGCAGCCCGAAGGTGATATAGGCCGGCAGAGACTTCTGCGCGGCTCCAAGGAGCCGCCAAACCGGCACTTTGAAAAACTTTCCTTTGATGTCCCAAAGCGCCACGTCGATGGCGCTCACGGCGAAATTCCACACCCCTGCGTGGGCGCGCGTGTTGAATTTCCACAGCATCTGGTGCATCAACCGTTCGGTCTCAAGGGGATCCTTTCCTTTCAACAAAGGCGCCAGGTCGTTTTGAATAAAGGCAGCCGTAGCCGAATGCATGAAACCGCCGATTTGAGAGAGTCCCACAATGCCATCGTCGGTTTTTACTTTGAGCACTCGCACCGCCGCCCGCACCGGTTCCTTGAACAACGGCGGTGTGACCGGGATGTTTTGAAGGTCCAAGATTTCAATGTCAGCAATCTTCAAAGTGGCTCTCCTTTCCTAGATCAGGTTAATACTTTTGCCGGTGATCACTTTTACCGAATTCACCTCCCGGCTCAAGTGATCCCGTCGAAGATTAGGCAAACTAAGGGAAAGCGTCAAGAGAAAATCAGTAACTTTCCCACTTGACAGGATTCGGTCACCCGTTTAATTCTCTACCAAC
>JAHKKJ010000830.1 GCA_020027655.1 Deltaproteobacteria bacterium
CAACCGCGGGGTGACCTAACACTGCGCCACCGGCGCCGGTCTGGACGATGTCGCCGTTCTTTTCCAAAATCATGCCCACGAGTTTTAGATCCCGCTCATCGACCCGTTTGGGTGAACTGCCGAGCACAACCCGCGCCGAGGAAGCGTTGTCGGCGATGGTGTCGCAAAGCTTTATTTTCCATCCTTCGATGCGACTGTCGATGATTTCCAACGCCGGCACGACAAAGCGTGTTGCCGCTAAGACCAGAATGGGCGTGACTCCGGGTCCTTTGATCTCGCGGTCGAGAATGAAGGCGATCTCCGGTTCGATCTTCGGTTGAATCAGCTCGCCGACACGAAAAACCACGCCGTCCTGCAGCACCATGCTCTCGAGGATATGACCGTAATCCGGCTGATCGACGTTGAGCATTTTCTGCATCGCCTTGCTGGTCAGGCCGATTTTCTTGCCGACCACTTTGGCGCCGTCAGCCTTTTTCATCTCGATCAACGCAAGTTGGATCCGGTACGACTCCGCCGGCTCGATTTTTGGATATTTTTCCGTGAACGGCCGGAGCACGGTTTTTTCACGCTCGGCCCGATAGAGCTCTTGCGCTTCCTTCCTGATTTGTTCCTGGGTTAATCCTTCCATAGTCCTCGCGGGTTATAATTTTATTTCGTCTGGCCAAATTTGCTTCAACATCGAGCGGGTAAGTTTCCGCGCATCTTTTTTCGATTTGATGCCGTGTTGATATAAAAGGTAGGGCCAGATCCGGTACGGATGATCCATGCGAGATCTGAGTCTGCCTCTTGCGCCGTCCGTCAGAGGTTTGGGTTGGCTGAACGATGAGAGCAAGATTTGATCGCGGGCTGCTCTTTCCAGCCGGATCGCGGATACCGCGTTGCCCTCGATGGTCTGTTCTGAAACGACGATGCCGTGACCTTTGAGAAATACCGCGTAGTGGTCGCCCATTGTTTCCAACATCTGCGAAGCAAGCTTTTCGGAATTGATGCCGGCGCTGTTGGGAAACACCGGCACGCCGTCGGCAAACATCCTGGCGTCGCGATTGAAAGGCACCAGGCCGGACTCCTGCAGGCCCACCAAGATGCTAAAACGAGGGTGGCAGTGGAGAACACTGCCGACATCGGAACGGGATTTGTAAATGACGCTGTGAATTACGGTCTCTAACGGAATCGGCTCCGTTCCAGCGACGCGCTTTGCGGAAAAATCGACGACGCAGAGATCCGCCGGATCGGCGAGCACACCTGCGTAACGCGGATTGATGATAAAAGTTTCGGTCCCGGGAATCTTTGCGCTCAAGTGGCCGGAGCCGTCGAGCACGTCTTCTGAGCTCAGAACCCTGATCGCTTCCAACAGGCGCCGCTTCAGATCTTGAATCGTTTTGTTGTCTTTCTTCGTCATAAATTCCTCTCCACGCTTTAAAGTCTAGCCAAACCTATTTGAAATTCTCGGTTGAATATCGGCTTGCGGAATCGGAAAAGAGGTGACTCCCGCAAAGACGCAAAGCACGCCAAGTTCGGAGAAGCGGGGAAATATTGTTTCTTTGCGCTCTTGGCGCCTTGGCGGGAGAAAATTTCTTGGAGTTGTTCTGTTAGACATTCCAAACGATAGAATCTAAGATGCCGCCGGACCGACAATTGGAACCCTTTGATCTTTTACGTCGAGAAATCCGGGTAACCGAACGGGGCAATATTTTTTCTGTACTCGGCGTTCAAGGCCGCCTTGTCGCCCTTCCACACTAATCGAGTGAATCCGTTGAGAAGAAACGGGTGCGCGCCGAGGCGATAGAGCGTGGCGTAATCGACATCGATCAAAGCTTTTCTTTCTTCGTCCGTCAGGTCGCGGCCTTCGAGAAACTTCTCAGTGTCCGCTTTAAACACGCTTGCGACTTTCCCGTCCAAAATCACCTGGCGCATCACTTTGTCCACCTGATATTTGCTCATGGCAGCACTCCTGGCTGGCTGTCCCAGGCCATGTACGGGACCGAACCCTTTGATTTGGGAAAGCGAACTCCCGATACGCTGGGCGCTTTCCCGTCGGCCAATCCCATCAGCAATACGAAATTCAAAAAGCCAGGAGTCATATTTCCCGAAGCCATCATCCTTTCCCAGGTCGCTTCTTCAATCACCTTCTCCACGTCGCCACGGCCGACCAGATTCATCATCCTTCGATCGAACTCCGGGTCTGAAGAAGAGCGTCCCTCCTTCGGTCCGCCGATCTCGATGGCAAGGTGGCCGCTGGACAACACGCCCACGCGCTTGTTTGAGGACAGCTCATCGATCATTCGCCGTATGGCTTTGCCGACTTCGAAGAAGCGCTGCGCCGGCGGAACGGGCGGGGCCATCACGTTGGTAAAAATTGGGACGATGGGCAGATCCATTTCCGGACGGATGAAGTTGAGCGGCACGGTAAACGCGTGGTCGATGCGAAACTCGTCGGAGAACGAAAAGTCGACGCCCATTCGCGGCGCCACCTGAAGCATGTTCTTCGCCACGTCCACTTCCACATCGGCGCGATAGGGCGCGATGCCGAAGGTGCGCATTTCATGACCAAAGGGCCCTTCCGCTCTTGGCGTCTTGCCGATCAGAAACGCCGG
>JAHKKJ010000831.1 GCA_020027655.1 Deltaproteobacteria bacterium
TCTAACAAAATCATCGATGAAATTTTCCAAACTCGACACGCCGAAAGAGGCGGCAAGCTCCGTTGGCTTCCACGGGGGTCCATCAGAAAAATGGCGCCGCGTGATCTCAACCATCGCCGAAAGAGCCAACCATTCCTGAAATCGATGACCCCCCGTGCCGTGCAACGCCTCGCGTATGAAGGCGTGGGGGTGTTGATGAAAATAGGCGACCTCGGCACCGACCAAGAAAATCAACCACCCGACGTATAACCAGATGAGAAAGACGATCATAATGGCAAAACTTGAATAGATGGCAGCGTACTGGGCAGAGTTGGCGACAAACGCAGCAAATCCCACCCCGACGAGTTGCCACAAAATGCCTGCTGCCGCCCCACCGACCAGCGCTGACCTGAGTCGCACCTTGGTGTATGGAATGAACTTATAAAGAAATGTGAAGGTGGCACAAAGGAGGACAAATGGCATGACACTGGTCGTCAAGGTGAAAACGTAACTGACGAATCCTATTTTAAAAAGGCGCGCCACCAACCAGTAACTTTGAGCCGACGCGGTCAGCGCAAGGGCGGTGAACACCATAACCGGTCCCACTAAAACTACGCTTAAATAAGCCGTGGTTCTCTGCCCCCAACTGCGGGAGCGGGGCGAACGCCAGATCTGATTCAACGCATCCTCGATTTTGGCGACGAGCGTCACGACCGTGTAGAACAACATGGCCAACCCCGCCGCTCCGAGAATGCCGATGCGGATGTTTTCGACAAAGTTTATGATTTTGTTCGTGACCGATGACGCTTCGGCTCCCAGCGGCTGCAACATCTGGGCCAGGAAAGGTTCCAGAACATTCTGTACCCCAAAAGCTTTGAGCACGGAAAACATCACAGCAAGAAAGGGGACGAGAGAGAGCAACGTCGAATAAGTCAAGCTCATCGCCTGGAGATTTAACACATCGTTGCGATATCTCGCATTGGCGATGACGGTTGCCCGATAGAGGGAGTCTCCAAGCCTGGCAAGAGTCCTAATCATAAGCGACAAACCATGCTCACTTTAGTCCTAGCGTTATTTTATCGCAGCAGCATGCCAGAGCAATGCGGATCGCACGCTGATGCAGTGGTCGGGATACGAACTGGATCATCGGCTCTTCCTTCTCTGGTGGCTGGGGCATTGCTGGTTTCCGAACCAGAGACGACATTTCGTCACGTGCCGAGAATTAGTCACCGGTCTTTGTTATAAGCCCACGAAAGCCCAAAGCGTAGAATCTGAAACGCTTCTCATTTTGACGATGTATAGATATTTTCCGCACACCCACCCATCTGGCACAAAGCTTGCCCTATCTACCTCTCACAATACGACCAATCCGAAGGGAGCAATGTCAATGTCTACTAATCTTGAAGCGGAGAGATATCCATTCCAATTGTGCATTGAGGAGAAAACTATACGGCAGCAAAAAGTTATCAGAACTACTTTGGGAGATCTCATCGCTGCAGTGACAGACGAAGTCAAGCCCTTCGTCCGTGATCCGTCGAGCCTGTACATGGTGGTGTCTTATATTCTTAATGATGTCTTAGCCCGCCATCGCCTCCGCGCTTCGGACCAAACAACGAGTCACTGAACTGTGCACGAACGAAGCCGGTGCCTCGGAGTCCGCTGAAACGCCGCTTGATCAAGCATACAATCGGAGGAACTATGTCGAAAATGCGTGTCGTGCAGGTTACTCATCCCAAGGGCGCATTGGAGCTCGTTGAGCGCGAAATTCCGGAGCCCGGCGTTGGATCGGTGTGCATCAAGGTTGAAGCTTGCGGCGTTTGCCACAGCGATTCTTTTACAAAGGAAGGCACTTGGCCGGGCATCCAGTACCCGCGGGTGCCTGGACATGAGATCGCCGGAATCATCGATGCGTTGGGGATAGGCGTCGTTGGATGGACACTAGGCCAACGGGTCGGAGTCGGCTGGCACGGCGGACACTGCGGGTACTGCGATTCCTGCCGTCGCGGTGATTTCGTTACCTGCCAAATCGCGCCCCAAGTTCCCGGTATCGCGTACAACGGTGGCTACGCCGAATATATGATCGCTCCGGCCGGAGCGTTGGCGCTGATCCCGGAAGGGCTTTCAGCCGTAGACGCGGGACCGCTGATGTGTGCAGGGATCACCACTTTCAACTCGCTTCGCAACAGCGGCGCGCGGCCCGGCGATTTAGTCGCCGTGCTCGGGGTGGGCGGGCTCGGCCACTTGGGCATTCAGTTCGCTGCGAAGATGGGTTTCAAGACCATTGCCATCGCTCGAGGGAAGGACAAGGAACCGCTCGTCAGGAAGCTTGGCGCGCAGCATTACATTGACAATCAGACGCAGGATGCTGCGGCGGAACTGGCCAAGTTGGGCGGCGCGAAGGTTATTCTCGCAACCGTGACGAGCGGTAAAGCGATGAGCGCAGTCCTGGGCGGTCTCGCCGTCAACGGAAAGTTAATAGTCCTCGGTGCTGCTGATGAGTCACTGGAAGTGGACGCTGGTCTGTTCATCGTAGGGCGGCGTTCCATAATAGGCTGGCCTTCCGGCACGTCCATTGATTCACAAGATGCGCTCGCCTTCAGCGTCTCGATC
>JAHKKJ010000225.1 GCA_020027655.1 Deltaproteobacteria bacterium
CCAGCACCGCGTCGATCGGCATCCAGTCGGCGAGAAGGCGGGCAATCGTCACCGCAGACTTCGGGAGCTCGATGTGTCGGCAGGCTTCGCGCCAGACGGCCAGTAGAAGATCGCGGAACTCCTCGCTGGGCACTATAGTATCTAGAACATATCACGGATCATGACCCGTATATATCACGGATTTTCTGTGCTCTCTACTGGAGTGCGTGCCCATATTTCTGGAAACGCATTTGTGAACAAGATCTTACGAGGCTGGCCCGGCAATCGCAACAAGCCATCCATATGAAAGCCGTCGTTCTCGTGTCCGCCATCGTCCTCATGATCAAGGCCCGTAAGGAATCTTGATTCGATGCTCATCGACCACGGCAAGTACGCGCTGAGCCATATCCGCTACCTGGAAGCGGAGAGCATCCACGTGTTGCGGGAGGTGGCGGCGGAGTCCGCGCGGCCCGTTCTCCTCTACTCGATTGGCAAGGACTCTTCCGTCCTGCTGCGCTTGGCGCAGAAGGCGTTTTACCCGGGCCGGCTCCCGTTCCCGCTCATGCACGTGGACACGGGGTACAAGTTCCAGGAGATGTATGACTTTCGCGACCGGATCGCACGGGAGAGCGGGGCGGAGTTGATCGTGTGGCGGAACGAGCCCGCGATCGCGCAGGGGGCGAACCCCGGTGAGCTGGGCACCCAGAGATGCTGCGGGCTGCTCAAGACGGAGGCCCTGCTCACCGGATTGCGGCACCACACGTTCGACGCGGCCATCGGCGGCGCCCGCCGGGACGAGGAGAAGTCCCGTGCCAAGGAGCGCTTCTTCTCCGTCCGCGACGAATTTGGGCAGTGGGACCCCAAGAACCAGCGGGCGGAGCTCTGGAGCCTCTACAACGCCCGGCTCAGCCCGAAGGGATCCATCCGGGTCTTTCCGCTCTCGAACTGGACCGAGCTCGACGTGTGGCAGTACATCTATCTGGAGAAGATCCCGATCAATCCGCTCTACTATGCCCGCGAACGGGACGTGGTCATCCGTGGCGGCCAGATCATCTTCCTCGACGGACTCTTCGCGCCGGGCGAGCGCTACGGCCCGGGGCCCGGCGAGAAGCGCGAGCGGGTGCTGTGCCGGTTCCGGAGTCTGGGTTGCGTGCCGTGCTCGGGCGCGGTACGGTCTGCGGCCGCGACGCTGGAGCAGATCGTGGAGGAGATGATGGTCACCCGGACTTCGGAGCGGGGCACGCGCGTGATCGATCATGATGCCGAGGGCTCGATGGAGACGAAGAAGCGCGAAGGGTATTTCTGAGATGGGCGCGTCGGTCGCGCAGAGCATTCATGAGTTCCTCGAGCAGAACGCGACCAAGGACCTGCTGCGCTTCTCGACCGTGGGGAGCGTCGACGACGGCAAGTCCACTCTGATCGGGCGCCTGCTCCACGACACGAAGTCCATCTACGAGGATCATCTGCACGCCCTGAAGGCGGACTCGGCCCGGATCGGCACCGGGCCCGAGCTCGACTTCGCCCTGCTGACGGACGGCCTCAAGGCCGAGCGGGAACAGAAGATCACCATCGACGTCGCCTACCGGTACTTTTCGACGCCCAAGCGGAACTTCATCATCGCCGACACCCCCGGGCACGAGCAGTACACGCGGAACATGGCCACCGGTGCCTCCACCGCGAACCTGGCCATCATCCTGATCGACGCGCGGCACGGGATCCTGACCCAGACGAAGCGCCATTCGTTCATCGCCTCCCTCCTGGGGATTCCCCGGTTCCTGATCGCGGTCAACAAGATGGATCTGGTGGGCTACGCGCAGGCGGTCTTCGACCGGCTCGTGGCCGACTACCGCGACTTCGCGACCCGGCTGGGGGTCCCCGAGCTCAAGTTCATCCCGATCAGCGCGCTCCAGGGGGACAACGTCGTCGAGCGCAGCCCGCGCATGCCCTGGTATCACGGCGACTCGGTCCTGGAATACCTGGAGGACGTCTATATCGGGAGTGACCGGAACCTGATCGACTTCCGCTTGCCGGTCCAGTGCGTGGTGCGGCCGAACCTGAACTTTCGCGGCTTCGCGGGCCAGATCGCCTCAGGAGTCGTGAAGGTGGGCGACGAGGTCGTCGTGATGCCGTCCATGAAGGCGAGCCGCATCGCGTCGATCCACAGCTTTGCGGGCGAGCACGACCAGGCCTTTGCGCCGATGTCCGTCACGGTGACGCTCGAGGACGAGGTCGACATCTCGCGCGGTGACATGCTCGTCCATCCGAGGAACCGGCCGCGAGTCCAGGCGCACTTCGAGGCCATGGTGGTGTGGATGGCCGAGGAACCGATGCAGCCGGACCGCCCTTATATCGTCAAGCACACGACCCGGACGACAAAGGCGTCGATCCAGAAGATCGAGTACCGCATCGACGTTAACACGCTGAGCCGGATGCCACCGGCGCCGCTTGCCCTGAACGAGATCGGGCGCGTGGTCTTGCACGCCACGCGCACCCTGTTTCTCGACGCCTACGCGCAGAATCGGGGCACCGGGAGCTTTATCCTCATTGACCCCGTGTCCAACAATACGGTCGGGGCCGCGATGGTCATCGACCGGGTGCCCGAGAGCCAGTTGAGCCTGATCCCCTTTCCCATCGACGACATTTTTTTGGAGGAGTTGAAGAATTTCGATGTCGTCGTCTTTGACGACTTCTCCCACCGCGCTTATTTCAATCCTGTTTACCTGGACAAGGTCAGGGACTTCGTCCGCGATGGCGGCGGGCTGGCAATGCTCGGGGGCGCGCGCGCTTTCGACAGCGGCGGTTATGCCGACAGCAGTCTGAAGGACGTCCTTCCGGTGGAGCTCGACGGCAAAGGGAGTTACCAAACTCAGGGCGCAGTGCGTCCGGTTGTGACCCCATCCGGCAAAGCCCATCCGGTCACCCGCTTGCTACCGGACCCGAAGGGCAACGAAGAGGCGTGGGCAAAAATGCCGCCGCTTACCGCCTTGAATCTAGTCCGCAGCGCTAAAGGGGAAACGCTCCTATCGGCGGGAAGTAACGGCTCCAGCGCTACAGTGCCACTGCTTACCATCGGTCGTTTTGGCAAGGGACGCAGTCTCGCGTTGATGAGCGATGAAACCTGGCGTTGGAATTTTATCGCCGTCGGAAATCGGGAAACTCCGCAGAACCATTTGAAGCTGATTCGCCAGGCCGTGCGTTGGCTCGCGCAGGAGCCGTCCTTTGAACAGGTGCAAATCCGGCCCATACCGATCTCCAGACCTGGCGAAAAAATCGGCGTCAAACTCCGCGTACTAAAGGACGACTTCACCCCGACCCGGCAAGCCGCCGTGCAACTGCGCGTCATCGGCCCGGAAGGCGAGCCCAGCCTGGTGCAAACAACTGCGGATACGGAAGAAGGCGAATATACCGGCGAGTATACGCCGACCCGGGAAGGCTCCTATCGCGTGGAAGCGGAAGCCAGCCTGGCGGGCAAGATGATGGGCAAGGACAGGGCAAGTTTTTCTGTCGCCTTTCCCTACGGCGAGACCGACGACGGCAGGCCCCGTCCGGAGCTGTTGAAGCAGATTGCCGCGGTGAGTCAGGGAGAGTATATCCCGATCAATGAGTGGAACGAAAAAACTCTCGATAGGATCGCGGCAAAACTGGAGAGCCACACGCCGTCGCAGATTATCGAACAGCGGCAAACGCGGCTGTGGAGCATGCTTTGGCCCTTTGCGATTATCCTGGCGCTTTTGAGCGTCGAGTGGTGGATGCGACGGAAGTGGGGACTGATCTAGTTACGGGTTTCAGGTTCCTGGTTTCGAGTTAAACGCGAGACTCGAAAGACGAAACTCTAAGCGGCGAAGACGCGTAAGACCAGTGAGAAAGCTAAAACTAGCAAAGATATTTGAAATTTTGGGATGAAGAAGAAGTCGAGAAACCGCGTCTCGCGCAAAGGCGCAAAGGGCGCCAAGAACAAGAAATTCGAAGCACGAAATCCGAAATTCGAAACAATTTCAAATGACCAAAATATGTAAAATTCCAAACAAGCTTCCTTCGGATTCGGTGTTTTGGATTTTCCCGATTTGAAATTTATTTATCTCTGAGTTTGTTTCGGATTTCGATATTCGGATTTTGGATTTGTTTCGCTGGCTGCTTGCCGCGATAACATTTTTTGTCACTTCAGTTTAGATCATAAAATGTTAGAGGCGAATTCTCAGACTTCGGAGTGTTAAATGGTTAGACGATTCCGCCGAAGGTGCTGGCGCGGGCGGACAGCCAATTGTATGTTCCCCGTTTGGGCTCACGCCCAAAGATCGGCGAGCCGGATGGAGAGGCCGGGGAAAAGCGAAGGCGTAAACAACTCGGCGTCCCGAGCACTCACGACCAAGTCATAGTGGTCTATGACCAGTTCATAGACTTCGAGGGTCCGCTGATCCGGATCTATGAGCCAGTAATGAGGCACATTATGCTTGGCATAGAGCTGGGCCTTGGTCACGCGGTCTGTGCGGTGAGTCGTAGGTGAGAGAATCTCGATGACAAGAGTCGGAGACCCTTCGATGGCGCGCTCTGTAACAATGTGTCGGCGATCGCCGCCGATGAAGATGAGATCCGGTTGGACGACGGTCGTGGGAGCAAGGATGAGGTCTGTGGGCGCAACAAAAAGCTTTCCAAGCTGGTTGGCAACAACATGGTTGGCAAGAAACCGGTAAAGGTTACCCAAGACTGTTTGATGCCTTGTAGCGGGCGCCGGCGTCACGGAAAGCTCTCCGTCAAGGATCTCGTAACGGTTACGGTCGTTAGGTAAGAGACAGTACTCGTCATAGGTCAGAACGATCTTACCTTGGGGGATGCTTTGAGGGAAAGTAGATGCCATGGAGCCTCTTCAAAATGTCTTCCAGCTTCTCAGCAAACAGGTTGTAGCAACTCGATCTTCTTGTCAAGCGTGAATGACCTGATCTGGATGTGATGTTTATGCCATCGCTCCAGTACTCTAATCTTTACTAGGTTGCGCCTGTTCTCTTCCGCGCGCATCGCAATATTTTTCACAATCTGTCCAATATTGGACAGAAACCCCTCCCGCGTCAGCATAAGGTTAAATTTAAAGCGGAGGGAGGTAAACCACGACAATATGAAAACTAAACGTATCCCCGCTCACCGAAGTAGATCACCCCAGCCTGCATCGGGGTACAGGAATCCCTGGTACGAGCGGCGTTCCGATTCCGGCGCGCTTGCGGAACAATTCTTCGACTCTCGGGTCAGCCGAGTTAAAGTGTGCCCGGAGACGGCGTTAATGTACGCGGTGCTCGAAGATGCCTTCCTCTGTTTTCAGAAGAAGTTTGAGACGGAGCAACGGTACATTCAACGCGCGCGGGAGGCTGAAAGATGGTTTTTCAGCGATGCCTCTCGCTGGCTCTTCTCCTTCGTGTCTGTCTGTGAAGCGCTCGAGCTGGAACCGGCGTACATACGGAAGAAGCTTAAGCATTGGACCCCATCCCGCCTGGACACAGCACAGGCAACGAGGTAGTGGGTTATTGAAGCGCTGAACAAAAAATGACCGAGTAGTTCGCATATGGCTGATAGCTTATGGCATATAGTTGGAGCCATACGCTATAAGCCAATTATCGAAAGGACCGTGATCATGATTCAACAGACTCCTCAAGCTGACGAGTTCAAACAACAACTGCGTGATTCCTTGCAGCGCGAGACCTTAAATTCGCATGCTATCAAGGTTGCGCGACACGGTAACGTCTACTCTTGTGGCGATCAGGATGAGATGGTCTACTTCATTGAGAGCGGCCAGATCAAGCTTCTCATGCTCTCGTCCGAAGGTAGAGAGTGTATTCTTGCCATCCACGGCGCGGGAGATATTTTCGGTGAGCTGTGTCTATCCGGGTTAGGCGCGCGGCTGGAAACAGCGACCGCGATGAAAGCAACCACCGTGAAACAAATTCCTTGCTCTCAGTTCTTTACGCGTCTGAGCCGCGACTCGCTGTTCGAGGGCTTCGTGCGCTACCTGGCGGTGCGCATTGCCGACCAGCAGCAGGTCATCGCCAACCTGGTGACCGTCGATAGCGAACAACGGCTGGGCAAGACGCTGTTACAGCTGGCCCGCACTATGGGCAAGAAAGACCCGCGCAGCATTCGCATCGAACTAAGGATTTCACACGAAGAATTGTCCGAGATGGTCGGCACGACGCGGCCCCGGATCAGCTTGTTTATGCAGAGATTTCATAACCTCGGGTTGATTGAGACGAATAAAGATCGGTTTCTGATCATCAAAGAAAAC
>JAHKKJ010000832.1 GCA_020027655.1 Deltaproteobacteria bacterium
GCTGAAAAGCTCGGTCTTTTCCAATATCGGGATGCGAATTTCAGAAAAATTGTATGCGCTGAAGACCTGGCGCGCCTTGGCTTCAACCGCCTGCCAGATTTCCACTTCGCCCGGCAAGATATCGGAAAACCCTCTGATGGCCGTAATCTTCATTCTATTCCTGCAGTACTTTTTAAGAAATTTGAAAAACTAAGCGGCCGACCAGTCAAAGTTCCCGGGTCCGAGGCGCTAGACAAATCGCGGAAACTTACCCCTTAGTGACGTTGGAGTGAGGCGGTTGAGCGCAACCAAGCGGATGGGCTTTTTCCACAGCCGGTTCCCAACAAGAACCATAAGAACCGGCGGAGGTCAAGCAAACTTACTTCCGGCATTTCTGGCTTCTAACGACTGCAGCCAATCTCACGGCTCGGAAAACCCATTGCCTTCCCGCCATCACTCTGATAAAGGCAGGCTGCTTCGGCAAAAGACTGTCGGGGTATTTTCATAGGTCTTCCATAGCCCCAATATTGTCGTCTACTGGTGTAGTAATTCGGAAAGGAGGGGGAGCGATGACCTAACTCAACTAGCACGCCGGCGTAAAACCAAGCTGATTCATCTGAAACATCACAAATAACACGGAGGTCAAAGCTATGAAATCACGATGGATTAGTCTAATAGTCTTCCTATCATTTACAACTCTCCTATTTTCACTGGCGCCTAAATCTCTGACGGATTTACAGGGATCTTCGGCCTGGGGAGACGAGGATAAGCTACCGTTCCCGAAGAATGCGACTTTTACAACTCTGATCACGACTCCGCGCGCCATCGAGGGATTAACCGGAGATAACCACCGCAATTTGTATACCGGTGGCTCAGGCACACCTCGCTGTCCCGTTTGGCAAATCAACATCCACAATCCCAGTCTGACTCCGGTCGGTTTCGTCGAGCCAACATCACCACCTGCGCCCTCCCTTAACTGCGCTTTCTCCGGCATTGCGTTCGATGATGCCCGCAATCTCTACGTTGCTGATGGCACCGCAGGAATCATTTATTTTTTTAACCCCAATGCCAAGACTCCGCCCACCGCCGCTATTTTTGCCCAGGGAGCTCCGGGAACGAATGGATTGGCCTTTGACCGCCGCGGTAACCTCTGGACAGGCGACGGAACCACAGGCCAAGGAAGAGTCTGGAAGATAACCAGTCCTGGAGCCAACTGCACTGCTTCGCCTCCTATAAATTGTGAGGAGGTATTTCGCATCCAGCCAATGGCGAACGACCTTGATCCAGCAACGACCGGCGGCATTAGCAACGTGGGTAGCGACCGCCGCACATTGCCACCCGGCACGATCAATGCGGCACGCATGGCATCAAACACCCTCAATTCTCAACCTCTCGTCGCCAATGGTATTGCCTTCAATGGCGATGGAGATATGTTTGTTATTGATACGGCTCGCGGAGCGCTCTGGAAGGTAGAATTCCGCCGGAATGGAAACCTCAAAAGTCCGACCGGCTGTGACACCACATTCACGACTAACACGCTCTGCCTGAGCAACATCTTTGTGGCTCATCCCATTCTCGAAGGAGGAGACGGTATAGCTCTCGATAAGGACGAGAATATTTGGGTGGACGCTAATGAGCGCAATGCAGTGGCTGTCGTGACAAAAAAAGGAGTTGTCTTGGAGATTTTCCGTAACCCGGTGAACTCGGCTGGCTTGAGAAATTCGGCCGATTCGGCAGTTGGAAACGACCACATCCTTGAATTTCCAACCAGCCCGTTCCTAACGGGGAAACTTTTTTGCACTGCCAATTCCGACGGCAATCGGCGGGACAATTCTCCTCGCGACGTTGGCGAGATCAACGCTGGCGCACCGCAAGATGGGCCAATTCCTCTGGGTAAGATCTCCTGTATGGACCAAGAGTTGAAAATTCCTGGTCTACGGTTACCCATCGATTAGTGTTGTTTCCACGACATGGAGCCTGGAAATCGCCAAGCCGTGAGTTATAAGCCTTCACAAATCTAACACGCGTCTCACAGGAGCCTAATGAGAGCGAGGTTTCCCGCCGTGCTTGCAAGCGTTGGTTTTCTGCTGTTCCCTTTCTGGAACGTCGACGCCCAGCTCGTTACGCTCCGCTACGGACAGATTCCATCCACGATTAAGACCATATCTGCACTTTCTTTTTACATTGGCCAGCGGAAAGGCTTCTTCGCGCAGGAAGGGATTAACCTGGAAATGATGCCCATCGAAGGGGGCGCCGCCAATATGGTCGTTGCCCTCAACAAGAGCGTCGTCGATATCACGCGCACCGCAACGCCCTACTTGATCCAAGACGTGCTCAAGGGCTCCGACAACGTGGCTATCGCAAGCGAAACGTTAACACCTATTTACAGCTTGATCGCCAAACCTGAGATAAAGACATTCGCCGATCTGAAGGGCAAAGTCGTCGGTCTGTCTCTGGCCGTCGATACGATATCCATTTCCACCCGTAAGCTCATGGCGAAAAACGGGATCAAAGAGAGGGATTTCAAAGTCAAAGAGCTGGTCGGCACACCGGCGCGCGCCGACTGCTTGAGGAAAAGCGAGTGCGACGCGGTGCCGCTCGGACAACC
>JAHKKJ010000833.1 GCA_020027655.1 Deltaproteobacteria bacterium
CCTCCGGACTGGGGTTGGCTGATTGTCTTTTACTTTTTCTTCGGCGGCCTCGCCGGCGGATGCTATTTCCTTGCGGCGCTGATCGATCTAATGGGCAGACCGGAGGACCGCCCCCTCGCCCGTCTGGGTTATTACATCGCGTTTCCCTGCGTGGTTTTGAGCGGGCTGCTCTTAACTCTCGACCTCAATCGGCCGCTGCGCTTTTGGCATATGCTCATCGAGTCGAACACGTATCAGCCGATGTTCAAGCCCTGGTCCCCGATGTCGGTTGGCTCCTGGGCACTTTTGATATTTGGGATATTCAGCTTGTTATCTTTTCTGGGAGCGCTCGTTGAAGACAACCGCTTGGCATGGCCGGCAGGGCGCAAAGTCCGCCCGCCGGGAATGCTGAGCAAAGTGATTGCCGTGCTCGGCGGCCTTGTTGGTTTTTATGTAGCGGGTTACACGGGCGTCCTCCTTGCGGTGACGAACCGCCCCATCTGGTCGGATACCCCCCTTCTGGGGATGCTTTTCGTCGTTTCGGCCGCATCCATATCGGCGGCGTTGATGATTCTCCTGGCGCATCGATCCAGATGGACTATGCCTGGGCTGCTTGCGCTGCACCGCATGGACGCGTGGGTGGTCGCGTTGGAGTTTATCGTTTTGATCGCCGTCATGATATCGCTTGGACCCGTATTTCGCGCATGGGTGAACGCCTGGGGCCTTCTGCTCTTTTTTGGTGTCATCATTGTTGGGATGTTGATTCCTCTGGCACTCTACTGGCGCAGGCAATGGCTCGGCGATCGCAACGTAACTATGGCAGCCGCGTTGGTCTTGATCGGCGGCTTTATTCTCCGCTTGGTCATCGTCTTCTCAGCGCAAGGAGTCTGATATGAGCCTTGTGGCGATCACCCTCATTGCTATTTTGTGCTTCCTTGCCGGATGCGGAAGCCCTGAGAGGACACGGACGCGCGGCGGCGGCCCAGGAGCCGACGTGGGCAACCGGGCTAAGTTTGTGCAGATGCACGAAGGCTCAAAGCCATTCGAAAGAACCCCTAAGATCATTTCCACCAAGCATCCGCCTTTGGGCCCCGCCAGTCAGGCGGATCAGCTCAGCCGCCAATGACGGCAATCGAAACTGGCCTGCAGGATCTTAAACGGCGGCACCCTGAGTGGGAGCCGTGGCTCGCCGTGGTTCACGAGATTTTACGCGAGACAGCCAATTCTCAATGGGACACGGTTGTTCCCGTTCGCACCGAAGCACAACAAGATAAGGTTCCACTCCTGTCAGGAGCTACCTTGGCTTTGGAGAAGAGTTCCATTCGTCGTTTGTTGGAACAAGTGATCCGAACCGCATATCGTAGCGGGACTCCGAAGATGGCTACGTTAGAACCGGCGTTACATGCGAAATTGGATGTTTTCACTCTGTTCCAAGCTTCACTGTGCCAGGATAGTGATCGTCTTAAAGAAATTGCCGCTGACTTGGGCGCAGACTCGGAGGCGTTCCAAGCTGTCACGGCTCTCCTACCGGTCCCTTTGCTGAATGCTTGCAATCGCCGATGGGCTTCATCTAAAGCCGTAAGTTGGGTGGAAGGGTATTGTCCGGTCTGCGGTGCGTGGCCGGCATTCGCCGAAGTCCGAGGGATCGAACGCAGTCGGTTTTTTCGCTGCGGCCGCTGTGGCGGAGAGTGGCCATCGCACTGTTTGTTTTGCCCCTACTGCGGCATGAATGATCATCAAGAGCTTGTCTCTCTCGTGCCCGAGAAGAGCGGCGCGAACTCGGTGATCGACGCGTGCAAGCGCTGTCTCGGTTACGTCAAGACTTTTACGACGCTTCAAGGTAGCCCGCCCGCCAAGGTTCTTCTCGACGATCTCGCCACAGTGGATTTGGATGTCGCCGCACTCGAACAAGGATACAAACGCCCTCAAGGCGCAGGCTATTCTCTTGACGTAACCGTCACCGATAACGGCAAAGCGTGGCGCCGATTTTTTTGACGCCCATGACCTCAAATAAAGATTTCGTGCAATCTCTTCGCCCCGCCGAAGTTTGCAAGGCTTTGCTCGCCGCGCTTGACGCCGCCGACGGGCGCAGGCGCAAACGCAAACGCGATCAAACTCCCGATGCCATCGGCCTATCCATCAAGCGGGCTCTTTTGGAGCAGGCCGTTCACGACGATCCGAACCCTGAAGCATTTGAAGAATGGCTGCTGAACTACCCTGTGCATTACGGCGCACAGGAATCGTCCGGTGCAGTTTCCGCCATGGCAAGAGCGGTTCTGGAAGAATGGCGCCTGGCTCATTCATTGGGTGAGTTTAGAGTTTGGCTCGATCAGGGAGCGCCGTCGGATGATGCAAAGGATGAAAAACCAAGAGAACGGTCGTCGTCATGACGGAGGATTTCGCCAATAGATTTTCCCTTTACAAAGGGGTTATGTCGCAATGCGCTGTTCGCCTTTCGACCCACGCAAATCTCCCCTCGCTCCTCTTTTTCAAAGAGGGGGATTGCTCTACAACCGTGAGGAATTAGGAGCTGCGATTAAGAAATTTCCCCCTTTTCAAAGGGGGATCAAGGGGGATTTTCGCGCGCGCCAACGGACGCAACCTAGG
>JAHKKJ010000834.1 GCA_020027655.1 Deltaproteobacteria bacterium
GTGCCCATTATCAAACAAAATGCGGTGGCTTGGGGACTCGGCATAGTCGAGGTCGAAGAAATCGACCGCATCAATATCCTCAGGGCAAGCCTGCTCGCTATGGGCAAGGCGTTAAAGGCTTTGCGGCCAATTCCAGACTGTCTCCTCATCGATGGTAACCAAAAAATCCCGGCGGAATTCTTCCGAGTAAGGTCAATCCCGGGCAAACCTCGGCTGCAACAGCGAACCATTGTCAAGGGAGATCAGTTGTGTTTTGCCATTGCCGCGGCATCGATTCTAGCGAAGGTGGCGAGGGATGCAATGATGGTTGAGCTCGATAAGAGCTATCCAGAGTACGGCTTTGCGAGTCACAAAGGATATAGCTGCGTCGCGCATCTTGCAGCATTGCGCCGCTTCGGTCCGTCTCCGGTTCATCGAAGAAGCTTTAAACCTGTACGTGATGCTTGCACCGAGACCGAGGATGCGAGATTAACGCTCTTTCAAGGAATGGGCGAAGGTGAATAATCTCCGGCAGGTGCTCGGTAAAGAAGGAGAAAAAGCTGCGGAGCGGTATCTTCGTAAAAAGGGATACCGGGTCGTTGAGCGCAATTACCGGTGCTCGGCGGGAGAGGTGGACCTGATCGTCTTGGACCGTCGTGTTGTCGTGTTTGTCGAGGTAAAAACTCGCACCGATCACCGATTTGGTACCCCTCTGGAAGCCGTCGAGTTCAGAAAGCAAAAGAAGATGATTCATGCTGCCCAGTTTTTTTTAAACCAAAAAAGACTCCACGAACGCGAAGCGCGATTCGACGTCGTCGGCATCTCATGGCCGGAGGGTGAGCCGGTAATAGAGCATATCGTCAATGCTTTTGAACTTGTTTAGGGGATCTACATGTTAGACGTGAAGTTTTTGCGCGAAGAGTTGACACGGATAAAAGAACGGATGGCAACGCGCGAAACGGAAATCGACTGGGACGAATTCGTGTATCTAGATCAACAGCGGCGCGATACTCTGGCCCGTGTCGAGAAGCTCAAGGAGCGGAAAAACCGGCTTTCCGGCGAAATCGGTAAAGTGAAGAAATCCGGCGGCGATGCGATTGCTTTGATGCGAGAGGTGGAAGAGGTCAGCGAGACGATTCGCAAAGGGGAGGAGCCGCTGGCAGAGATCGAAGCGCGTTTTGAAAAGTTCATGTTAACTGTACCGAATCTGCCTGAACCGAGCGTGCCCGTGGGCAGAAGCGCGGCGGAAAATAGAGAGGTTCGCCGCTGGGGGGATCCGCCGCAGTTCGACTTCCCAGCGAAGAATCACTGGGACATCGGGGAAGAGCTCGGGATTTTCGATTTCACCCGCGCAGCCAAGATAGCCGGCGCGCGCTTCGCTCTCTACAAAGATGCCGGCGCGCGGCTCGAACGGGCCTTGATCAATTTTATGCTCGATCTGCACACACAGAAGCATGGCTATCGCGAGGTCTTGCCGCCCTTCCTGGTGAATCGAGACGCCATGACGGGAACCGGACAGCTCCCCAAGTTCGAAGAAGATTTGTTTCGTGTCTCGGAGCCAGATTTCTTTCTCATTCCGACCGCCGAAGTGCCGGTTACGAATATCCATCGAGAAGAGATGCTCGAACGTGGGCAGCTTCCTATTCGGTACGTCGCCTACACTCCTTGTTTTCGGCGTGAAGCGGGCTCCTATGGCCAAGATGTTCGCGGTCTCATCCGCCAACATCAGTTCAACAAAGTGGAGCTGGTCAAATTCACCGAGCCCGAGGAGTCTTACGACGAGTTGGAAAAGTTGGTTGTCGATGCCGAGACAGTGTTGCAGCAGCTCCGGTTGCCCTATCGAGTGGTAGAGCTTTGCACCGGCGATTTGGGCTTCGCTGCGGCGAAGACCTATGATCTGGAAGTGTGGCTGCCGGGTCAGTCCGCTTATCGAGAGATCAGCTCCTGCTCGAATTTCGAAGACTTTCAAGCCCGCCGCGCGCAGATTCGCTACCGAAAAGAAACGAAGGGCAAACCAATTTTCGTTCACACACTCAACGGTTCCGGTCTCGCGGTTGGGCGAACGCTCGTCGCGGTACTGGAGAACTATCAGCAGAAAGACGGCAGCATCGTGATTCCGGAAGTTCTGCGTTCCTACATGGGCGGCCTGGATCGGATTGGCTAAATTTTTGCTGACATCGGCGGACACTAGATCTATAATCCAAGTATGCGATGAGTTTCAGCGGGGTGAGTTTTTCAATTGCCTCCTGTGCCGCTTGGGCTCCGGGGATGGAAACAAAGGAGGCGTGGATCGCATGGGCGAAAGCAAATCACGTTATCGCCGGTGATATAGCGGCCCCGGTTCAGGCAATGCCGCCCATGTTGCGACGGCGAGCGGGCTTTCTTGGTAAGATGGCTCTTGAAGTCGCCTATCAATGTCTGGGGCACCGCATTGATGTTCCTACAATATTCAGTTCCCGCCATGGTGACGCTTCGCGATCTGTTGATCTGTTGTTGGATCTCGCGAAGGGCGTGCCGCTTTCTCCGACGTCATTTGGCTTATCGGTCCATAACGCGACTGGCGGCCTGTTCTCGATTGCGCGTGGTGACCATGCCAGTAATATCG
>JAHKKJ010000835.1 GCA_020027655.1 Deltaproteobacteria bacterium
CGTTGGAACGATCAGGAATATTTAGGAAGTTTATTTTTTGATGATTTGAGTTTTCTTAACCAAATCGTTGCGATTCTTCGCCAACATATCGGTTCGC
The DNA here is from genome assembly GCA_020027655.1 of Deltaproteobacteria bacterium. Lineage (GTDB taxonomy): Bacteria > Desulfobacterota > Binatia > UBA9968 > UBA9968 > DAIRFP01. The sequence continues at coordinate 98 of JAHKKJ010000835.1, forward strand.
CAATTTGTGAAATTGGCAGTCTCGATACTCCCTGACACTCTCTTGGTGCGATTGTAAGAATCAGTGGCTCTCGTCCTGGTGTCTATTTGGGCCTAAATCTGGTGGAAAAATATCTCATGCAGCCTTGGGTCCAGGAACCATCGACCAACTGGTAAGACTTTTTCTCATTAAAAATGAGGCATTAAGGGGGTTTTCGCTCTTTTGCCCAATGTCGGCTATCTGACAGACGGGTCAGTAGTTCTGTTATATATCCCTGTGACCTAGTTTAAGTGCATCCCGCGGGATCGGCTTTTGGCGCCGCGTATCGGTTGCTAGGTGGGCGGCGTATTTGAAAGAATCCCTGCTAGTGTATTTCGTGGGATTGGTCGGCGGATTTTTGATAATGATGAGGAGGGAAGGTTATATGCTCACTCAAGAGTCTATCTAGACATTGCCAAGGACAACTTGAGCAGGGTATCTGACCTGAGACACCGATGAATCAAGTGACCGTAAAAGACTTGCAAAAGTTGAAAAACCTCGTCTCTTTTTCTGCTACCCAGTTGGAAAAATTGGCGTCCAACTTGTTCATAAAAACTTTCGAAAAAAATGAAATCATTTTTGACCAGGACGAGGAGGCAAGATTCATTTACCTCTTGTTGTCGGGAGTGGTCAGAGTTTCCTATATTAACAGTCACGAACGGCAAACCATTGTCAGTCTACTGCCGGCCGGAGAGCTTTTTGGGATTGACTCGCTCAATCCTCAACGCCATCACACCTTCCGATGCGAAGCGTTTGATGAGTGCACGATCGGTTCCATTAAACCGCAGACTTTCGTTGAAATATTTTTGGGCACTCCCTACGATAATTTTCTCCGCTGGTACACCGCGACCATTCATCCGGGACGGAGTGCTTACGTTCACTGCATTAAAGGCATCGGGCTGGATCTGCGCCGGCGCCTCGCGCTCGAGCTGCTTAATTTGGCGGATCGCTTCGGTACAACCGACCCCCGTGGAATCTCTATCGCGCTAAATATCAGTCACGAAGTTCTTGCCGGCATTGTAGGGGCCTCGCGCCAGCAAGTGACGGAATACCTCAATAATTTTGACCGCGAGAAAATTATCTTCCGTGACGGGCGGCGTATCATCGTAAACATTGAACGACTCGGAAAAATCTTGGAAGGCTCGGCATAGTAATTGATCATCGGAAACTACTATGCTCATATGCGATAACAACATCGGTGGTTAAGGCTGCGAGGGTCAGTGTGCGATCTTAGTCGTCCCATCTATTTTGCTCCCAAAACGACCTGGCCCCTATACTATCTATATTGACAACATCCAAATAAATGACAGCATAAGAGTAGTCCCCACATGCCGGGATCTGAGCTAATAAAAGAGATCCTAAAGCTGGGGCCGGACCCCATTTATTTATGTCTGTTTTATGAGAAAGACCCCGCCGGCCCTCGTTCCATTTATCCGGGATTCGCTTTCGCGAGATGAGCAGTTTATCTAAATCGCCGAGGATCAGACGGGTCGAGGAGCTGGAAGGGCACCTAGAACGGAGTGGCATCAACGTTGGTAAAGAATGCGAGCGCGGAGCCTTAAAGCTTGGGACTCGCCGGAATGGCGTCAGCCGGATGAATTATCTTCGGAGAGGAAAACTCGTCAGATTCTGGACTTTATCAACGAAGCTTCCCAGTCGGGTCAAGGGTAGCCGCTTCGCCGTCGAGATGACCCGTGCGCTCGGACCAGAAATCAGTGCAGACCAACTTGAACATTGAGAAGCGACGTTGACGCGCTTTCCCCCGACGAAAGCGGCGAGGGACCGGCGACGCAAAACAACCTTAGTCGGAGCGATGCCAATGAAACATGAGAGCAGCTTGGGACAAACAAAAGACGAGCTCGTTATCGGTTGTGCACACGACCTAACACGTGAAGCGGACGGCGCCGGGGGCCAGCCCCAGCCTTGGCACCTGCTTCTGAACGACGCGGCACCGCGCGATCACATCGTACAACTTTACCAGGATCAAGACTTTCTCAATCGCGCTGTCTGTCGGTTCGCGGCTGCCGCGCTCGCGAACGGCGAGGGTTTGATCCTGGTGCCGACTGGCGCCCACTGGAATGCCTTCCGCCCTCGTCTGGAGGCCGGAGGCGTGGATGTGGAGGCTGTACAGGGCCGTGGACAGCTTACCGTCGTTGACGCCGATGAACTTCTGCCGCGCTTCATGCGTGACGCGATGCCGGACGCGCCGGTGTTCCTCGGCCTAGCCGCGGACGTCATCGCACGGGCCCGCGGAGCCGGCCGCTACCCGAAGGTGCGCTGGTGGGGCGAGATGGTCAACGTCCTTTGGGAGCGAGGGGACGTAGCCGCCAGCATGAACCTCGAGGATCTGTTCGACCAGCTCGCCCACGGGCATAACATCGCAATCTTCTGCTCGTTTTTGATGGATAACTTCAAGGGCGACGTGCACACTCGCATGCTGCCGAGGCTCGGGGAGAACCACTCTCAC
>JAHKKJ010000016.1 GCA_020027655.1 Deltaproteobacteria bacterium
AACGAAGCGAAGCGCGGACGGGCTCAAGACAAATATATAGAGTTCATTACCGGCAACGTTCTTGCCGGAGGCCCCGGCACGCACGACTTCACTGTGCGCACTACACCCGAGGTTGCCTACATCGAGACGGCAGATTGGTTCTCACAAAATTTCATGGAGTTCATGCGCGCGCGGCAAGAAGGCGATTCGACCCTCGTGCGTCCTGAAACCATCACACGGGCGATCCAGGCTGAGTTCGTTGCGTCCGAATGGGCACGGTTAACGGAGAGCCGCGTCCCTGTAATCCGCCCCGACATTCAGCCCAGAATCGGAACTGGCAACCTCACCCGAGGTGCTGCACCAGTCAACACAACAACTTTAAGACAATCTCGGCTTTTACTCCGACCTACGGTCACAGGCGGCGACGTCGAGGGAGCAGTGTACGGCGCTATCTTCGCAGACTTTGCCGGCAGCGTCGGTCTTGATTTCGCCGCAAGCTCTTACTTCGAGGCAAACGCGTTAACTTTCGGCGAGTACCGCGAATTCATCAACAGCAAGCATCCAGAGCACTCCGCGACCCTGGAAGAAGCGCGGCGCTTCTGGGGGCTCTGATCGCCAACAACTCAATCCAAACAGACTATGGACGCGTTTATCAGTCATTCATCGAGCGACACGAAGCTTGCAGCCCGGATTGAACGTACTCTTGAAGACAACGGCTTGAAGGTCTGGTTGGACCGGTCCGAAATCCGTCTCGGACGTTTGCTCCGCAACGAGCTGCAAACGGCCATTCGCGGGAGCCGTGTCATCATTCTTCTATGGTCAGCCGCCGCAGCGAAGTCCCGATGGGTTGCAGCTGAAGTGCTGACCGCGTTTCACTCGAACCGGTTTGTCATCGCGTGTGCCAGCGATAAAACGGCGCTACCGTATTTTCTCCAGAGCACTATCTATCTGAACCTCCAATCACGAAAGACCGGCCGGGTGGATGAACTACGCCGGGCGATCCGCGAGGCTCCGGATGCTGCAAACGATCTCCTGCCTAGGATGGGCAGCCAGACACCTCAACTGGTTGAGACCATAAGGCAGCTCGCTGAAGGACAACTGGCTGTAACTGACCGAATCGGCAACGATCTCGCGGCGGCGAAAAAATACCAGGCGGTGGCGGCTCGGGAAATGAGAGCAGCCGAGAAAAAGTGGCGGATGGAAGCGATGATTCTTAACCTCGCAGGCTATCACCGCAAGAACGCCTACATGCTGAAACATTGGTCCGCGATCATGGCCGGTCGCCCCCCAAAGGACCCGCTGCTCGACCGCGCGGAGCGCTACTTTTACGAATCGCTTTTTGTGGATCCGAACGATCACTCAGCGCTTAACGGCCTCGGTAGCATCCTCTTTTATGAACGCGAGCTGGACGCGGCAGAGTTTTTTATTCGCCGCGCAATCCTTCTCGCGGAGACGGCGGGTGTGAACTATCCAGCAGCACAACAGGATCTCCAACTGGTGCAAACTTTCAAGGCGCGGAATCTCAATTAACCAAATTCTGTTCTTTCAGAGCAGGCAAGAGCTCATTCAAACTGCGGATGAGAATTTTTGGCTGGGCGGCCCGGAGGGTCTCCTCATCGTTGTAGGAATGTTCCGTAGAGAGAGCCGCGGTGACGACCTCCAGATCCGTGCCGCCGACTTTGCAACCGTGGGCGTTGTTGCCGGCGCGAATATAAGTGGCTGTGCCGGAGAGAAGGATGATACGGAGTCGCGGAAGCTTGTGCTTGCGGTAGAGATAGTAGAGCCCCTGCTCTTTTGCGTAATAGGTTTCGTCGCGGTCGACGATTTCGTCGAAGTAACCCCCGATGCCGGCCTGTTCCATCGCCTGATGCTTGTAGCGCCTACCGCCAGTAGTCATGAGCACGTTGCGGAGGCCGGCTTCTTTGGTCGATTTTAGAGACGGCTCGATGCCGGGAATGAAATCCGGCGGGTTCACGTCGAAGCCATGCTTGCGCGCGATCTCCAGAGCGTGAGTTCTGATCTCCACCCGCTTCGCTTCATTAAAAGGCAGATTGCGGTCCTTTTGATATTCCTTGGCAAAGATCAGCGGAATGAGAAACAAATCAAACGGGCCGTCGGCGATTTTACGCAACTCCGCGAACGAAAGCGGCGGCATCTCATAGCGCGGTAGGATCTCGTTAGTGATGGTAAAGACTCGTTGAATATCTGTTTCCACCGTATCGGACATGGTCCGAACCAAGAAAGTCTCCATCGACATGGCCACCTCCTGACGAGGAAATAATAGTTCAAAGCACGCGCATCTCGCAAGTCCGGCTTCTAGCCGGCTGGATCTTCAAAAGGCAGTCGATATTTGCGCTCCGAATTACATTTCTTACAGCTCACCACCAGATTCCCTTTGGTCGACTTGCCGCCGCGAATGATCGGAACCAGATGGTCCATGGTTAACTCCCGCGACGGAAATTTTCCGCCGCAATGATGGCATGTGCCGGCGGCGAGCTTGCGCTTCCACCATTGGCTGGCGCGCAGCTCCCGCGCCTTTTGCCGCTCGCGGCGAATTTCCGCCTCGGTGACTTCTACGAGAAAAGGAACGGATTCCATTTTGAATGCCCCAGGGACGGGGCTATCTGTACAACCGATCCAGATTTTTGAAATATAGGCCGAAGCCCACGGCCACTAACAAATAGAGCGCGGCGCGAAACACCGCCCAAGCCTCCCCGGTATTAAAATAGTTCCGCAACTCCCACAGCCCGAAAAAGAAAAAGAAGACCGCGGCAGTGGATATCAAAATCTTGTGCGCGGTTAGCAGCCTCATCAGTAACTTGCCTATGCTATCAGTCAATCATGGACAGACCTTGCAGTGCAAGGAACCTGGTGCGGCGAAGCCGCAACCAAATAAAAAATCAAACATCACCACGAAGGAGGGCACGAAGAGCACGAAGTTTATGACCAAAAACATCCGAACCCTTCGTGTCAGCCGGAGGCTGATCCGTCCTCTGGCGGAGCCTTTTCGTGATCTCCTTCGTGGTGAGAATGTCTTTCGTCAAGTGCTGCATCCATGATGCATAACAGTTAAAAAGTAGTATAAGGAATGTCGTGAGTGCTAACCCGTGATGTAGCATCCGCGCCAACAGATTCGAGAACCAAGGAGATTAAAAGATGAACAAAGAGCCAGTGCAAACTGACAACGCGCCAAAAGCCATCGGCCCTTATGAACAGGCGATCAAAGCCAACGGTTTCATCTATACGGCGGGACAGATACCCATCGACCCGAAAACCGGCAACTTCGTTGAAGGAGGCATCACTGCCCAGACCCGGCAGGTGCTGGAGAATCTCAAAGCCGTCTTGGAAGCCGGAGGATCATCCCTCGACCGCGTCGTCAAAGCCACCGTGTTTCTGAAAAATATGGCGGACTTTGCCGCCATGAACGATGTCTATGCTCAATATCTCGGCGGTGCCAAGCCGGCGCGCTCCACGGTTGCCGTTGCGGAACTGCCCCGGGGCGCTCTGATCGAGATCGATTTGGTCGCCGTCGTGTAAGCGTAGGGGCGACCAGCCGGTCGCCCCTACTGTTAATTTTGGTCGCGAATCAAAATCGACTTCGTGATTGCGCCGACGCTCGGCACCCCGGTCATACAGAGTACCCGCTTCATCTCTTCGCTGAAAACAGCAAACACGCGCTCGACGCCACGGAGACCGAAGGCACTGACGCCCCACGCAACCGGGCGGCCCACGAGCACGGCCTTTGCGCCCAAGGCGAGGGCTTTGACGATATCGCCGCCGCTCCGTATGCCGCTGTCAAGCAACACGGGCACCTTAGCGCCCACGGCATCGACGACCTCAGGAAGGGCTTCCAGCGCGGCACGGTTGAAATCGAGAATCCTCCCGCCGTGATTCGAGACCAATACGGCATCGGCACCGGCATTGACGGCCGTGCGCGCGTCCTCAGCGCTCATCATTCCTTTAATCACCACCGGCAACGAAACCTGTTGCTTCATCCACTCGATGTCTTTCGGCGACGCGACGTGGCCTCGGCGCGGTTTGCCGTCTTTGGTTGAGAGCGGAACTTCATCGCCGATTTTTACCGGCCGCACCGTGTCCATAGTTATACCGACCGCTGCAAAACCGAGGTCTTGCGAGAGCTTGGCGTACGCAGAGACTTCTTCCCGCCCGCGGTTCATATAGGCCATGAAAACCAGCGGCGACTTCGTTGCGTCGCGCCAATTCTGCGGATTGAATTTCGCTGCTTGACTGCAAAATACCATCGCCCCGACGCGTCCTGCGCCCTCAGCCACTTCCCGTTCCTTCTGATCCCCGATCAAGCTAAAACTTCCCACCGGCGCGACGAAGGCTGGAATAGGCAGCTTGTGACCGAATAGCTCGGTGGTGATATCCGGGTCGGCGATGTCGTGAAAAACTCGCTGCCGGAAGAGATATCTTTGAAAGGATCGCGGGTTTCTGTAAAACGTTGCTTTGCTCTCCGCCGCGCCGTTGAAGTGGTGCCACGCCTCGGCCGGCATCTGCTGGCGCGCGATGGCCCGCAGCTCCCGAAGCCCCATCTGCTCTAGTGGTTTTTCCGTCATGCTGATTCCTCACGCGCCAGCGCGCGGCCCTAAGCTTACTAAACAGAGATCTTTCAGTGAACATCAATTTGGCGACGTGACTTCCCACCAATTATTGTCGGGATCGCCCACCAGGAAGGAAGATACCGAGCCGTTGGTTTGCACGTCGGCTAGCTCGCTGATGCCGCGCTCCTTTGCCGAGGCTTTCAGCCAGTCATGTGCCGTCGCTACTTCATCCTCAGAGCCGACCGTGATTGTGAAACGAAAGTTGGGCGAGAAGCGTTTGAAATCCTGCCGTCTCGCGCAAACAACGTAACATTTCGTGCTTGGATGCTTGATGTAGAAGACGTTTGGGTTGGCCTGGTGCGTTTCCAGCCCAAGGGTGTCCATATAGAACTTTCGCGACGCTTCCATATCCTCGCATGCTAATGTTCCGTGGGTAAAAGCTTGCGGCACGTACCCGCGACCGGGAAATCGCTCCGCCGAATAAGGCATCGTCCAATGGGGTGCGTAGACGCCGCCGGCTTTACGAGCCATGGACTCTTTGCGCAGGGCGGACTCGTAACATTCGATTTCCCAGCCGTTGGTTCCCGGCTCGAGAAAATAGAGCGAGTAAGAACCGTGGTTAAATAGGGGTTGGGCAATCTGTTTGATGCCGTACTTTTCCTTATTGGCCCTGATATATTCGTAAGCTGTATCAACCTCCCCCGTCGTCGCCACTCGGACGCCCCAGTGATTGTGCATCTGCTTGGCCGGCGCATCCCCGCCCGTCTCGTGCACATACAGAACCCAGTCACTATTGGGATGTTTAAGTTTCACCTCCCCCGGTTTCTCCGCGAGCTTTTCGAAAGCCAAGAGATCCGTGAGCACCGGCACGGTCTCTTTCAAGTTCTGGCATTCCATGTGAGTCGCCGACAACGCAATGGGCTTGATCATGACCTTTTTCCTCGAGCTTGCCGTATAATCGCACAAAATCTACTGCGGCTCCGCCTGGCTGTCAACCATATAGGCCAAGATCTAACTTGACACCGACGCCGCGATTGCCTAAGAGATCTTGCGAGCAATCGTCGATGCAAGGAGGGAATTCCCCATGGTTAACAAAGGCTGGTCAATTACATTGATCGCGCTCTTGGCTCTGCTCTCAGTCGGGCAAAACGTTTTGGCTCAAGAATCTTTCTTCAAGGGGAAAAGCATCAGAATCGTGGTGGCGAGTACGGCCGGAGGAGGCTTTGACGCTTATACACGCATGCTGTCGCGCTATCTCGGCAAATATATTCCCGGCAACCCATCCATAATCGTGGAGAACATGCCGGGGGCGGGCCACCTCATCGGCGCCAATCACATGTATAAGGTCGCCAAGCCCGATGGCTTAGCTATCGGCCACTTCCAGGGAGGGCTATTCCTCCATCAGCTCTTCGGGCGTCCCGGCATCGAGTTCGACGCTCGCAAGTTCGAATTCATCGGCGCTCCGGTGACCGATAACCGCGCCTGTGCCTTTACCAAGGCAAGCGGCATCACGAGCCTGGAGAACTGGCAGGCATCTAAGAGCCCAGTAAAGCTCGGCGGCATCGGTGGTGGGGCTCCCGACGACATCGCTCGCATGCTTGCCGCGACTACGTCGCTGCCAGTCCAACTGGTGGCGGGTTACAAAGGGACCGCGGAGATACGGTTGGCGGCAGAGAGTGGTGAGCTGGCGGGCGGTTGCTGGACATGGGATTCCATACGCGCCACCTGGTCTAAGGCGATTGACTCCGGCACCGCCGTGGTGGTGCTTCAAATACTGTCGAAGCCCCACCCAGAGCTGCCCAACGTGCCTTTGGCAATCAATCTCGCCAAATCGGAAGAGGCGCGCCAACTGATCCAAGTCGGCATTCAAGAACCGTCGGAATATTATCGCCCCTACGTTCTTCCGCCGGGGACGCCAAAAGAGCGCGTGCAAATTTTGCGCAAGGCTTTTCAAGAGACGCTGAAGGACCCCGATCTCTTGGTGGACGCGAAAAAGGCGCGCCTGGACATCGAGCCCGTTTCCGGCGAGGAAATGGAAAAAATGGTGGCCGCTCTCTTCAAGCTTAATCCGCGTATGATCGCTAAACTGAAAGAAATACTCGGCACGAGCTGAAATCGGTGGAGTCACCAATCCGTCATCGGCGAGACGATATAAAGGAGAGATTATGAAAAGTAGCGCCAAATCGATAGCGGTTCTTCTTGGCTTTCTTCTAATCAGCGTTGCTCAACAGGTCCTCGCGCAAACCAACTTTTATGAGGGCAAAACGATCCGCTTCATAGTGGGATTTTCAGCAGGCGGTGGTTACGACACTTATACCCGGCTGATCGCGCGCCACTTGGGCAAACATGTTCCCGGCAACCCCGTCTTCGTCGTCGACAACATGGCTGGGGCGGGAAGTCTGATCTCCGCCAACTACATATACAAGGTTGCCAAGCCGGACGGGCTAACCATCGGTCACTTTATCGGTGGCCTCTTCCTGCAGCAGCTTCTGGGCAAGCCCGGCATCGAGTTCGACTCGCTCAAGTTTGAGTACGTCGGCGTCCCGGCGCAAGACCATTTCATCCTCGGGGTCGCCAAATCCACCGGTATCACCGACCCGGAAAAATGGATCGCATCCAAGCAGGTCGTCAAGTTTGGCGGCGTGGCGACTGGTTCCGGAACCGATGATTTTCCGAACATTCTGAAAGCAACGATCGGACTGCCCATCCAAATGGTTTCGGGGTACAAGGGCACCGCCGATGTCCGTTTGGCATTCAACAGCGGCGAGGTCACCGGACTCAGCAACTCCTGGGAATCGACCAAGTCAACATGGAAAAAAGAAGTAGAGAGCGGTGATTTGGTGGTCGTACTGCAGGCCACCAGCAAACCCCAGCCCGAGTTACCTAAAGTGCCGCTGGCGATCAGCTTCGCGAAGACCGAGGAAGCCAAAAAACTTATTGAAACCGTGACACGGGTTCACGGCCCATCCGTCCGTCCTTACGTGCTCCCGCCGGGGACCCCTAAGAATCGGGTCCAGATCCTGCGCAAGGCGTTTATGGACACGATGAAGGATCCCGCCCTCTTGGCTGAAGCGAAAAAGGCGAATTTGGATATCAATCCCGATGACGGCGTTGAGCTCGAACAAAACGTCAAAGACATCTTCAAGCTTGACCAAAACTTGATCGCCAAGCTGAAGGAGATTCTCAAGTAGAACGACTACCGTCGAAATTTCGGGCCGCGACGAAAAGTCATTTTGCTTTGTTAAATATCTCGTCGAAGCGCGCCACTGTATCGTTGTAGTTCTCGATCATTCCTTCGGGCCGCGCCGCGTATAAGTTCAGTCCTTTCGTAAGGCTCGGCGGATCCGGCAGGACATCGGGCCGCGCGGGAATTCTTCTGAGCCCTCTCAGGAGATTCTGTCCCTCTCTCGACAACACGAAATCAACGAAAAGCTTTGCGGCGTTTGGATGGGGAGCTTTTTCCGGAATCGATATCGCGTTGATGGCGGTGATCGTTGGCCCCTTGAACCTCACCCAGTCTATCGGCGCCCCGCTCATCCTCATGCGCTCAACCCGATTGGAGTATACGACCACCGCGAGCGCCATTTCACCCGCAGCCACGAGCTGCGCGAGGAGCGTGTGACCTTTGCGCATTTGCAGGTTTTGCCCGGCGAGCCGTCTCATATAGTCTGGCCCTTTGTCTTTACCCAGGATTTGCACGAGATGATAAAACCACTGGTACTCTTCGGTCTCCAAACTGATTTGGCCTTTCCACCTGGGATTCAAAAGTTCTTCGTAGCTATTCGGCGCGTCTTTGGCCGAGACCAACTTCGTGTTGTAACCAATCACGTAAGGAATCAGATAGAAAGCAGTCCAATAGCCCAGCGGGTCCTTGAAGCCCTCCGTGTAAGCAACGCTCTCCTCAGAAATATATTTTGCCAGCAAGCCGGCGTTTTTCAGTTGATAAACCTGAACGATGCTGGTTTGAAAAATATCGGCGTTGTGGACATTGGCCCGATGCTCGACTAAGAACTTGGCCTGCACCTTTTCGCCGCTGGAGCGAAACACATCAGGCTTAATAAAGGGATACTTCTTGGTAAATTCCTTGGTGTATTGGTTCGCTTCTTCTACATCCATTCCAGTATATAAAACCAATTTTCCTTCTTTCTTTGCGCCCTCCAAAAGCTTCTCGCGATCCGCGGAAGCTCCGTACGCTATGGGGTTACAAAACAAAACCGCAACGAATAGAGAGGCTCTGACAAACCTGCAGGCGGTTCGCGAGACGATTGATCGAAGATCCATGGCACAGTCCTCCTTGGCTTTGAGAATAACCACCCTCGAGTTCCAATTGTCAATACGATTGTTGGAAGATCTATTCACTAATGACTCAATTTGAGCCGTGAGAGTTAATCGGCGACAGCAATAGAGATTCTTCGCTGCCGCTCAGAATGACTTGGGGAGCGGTTGGTCATCCTGAACGCCAGTGAAGAATCTCAGGGTAAAGAATGAGTCATTACGCCGTATTCCTGCAACTTGACAACTCCGTCGCGCCTCCCATATCGTTTGCCTTGAGCCGATACTCATTCGAGCCGCATAAACATACCGAAAAAAACGATGCCGGAATTCAAACTGATCTCCGCCGATAGTCATGTTAACGAGCCGCCCGCCGCATGGCAGCGCGTACAAAAAGAATACGGTGAACGCGCGCCAAAAGTGGCCAAAGACCCAACCGGCGTCCCTAAAGGTATTTGGCTGCTGATCGACGGGCTGCCACCCGTTGGCCTGTCTCACTACTCGAAGGGACAGGTGGTGGGCAAAGACAAAGGTATCTCCGAAGTCGAACAGGACAAACACTTCGAGACCATTCGCTTCAATGAGCAGTTCCGCTACGAAGATCATCCCGGTGGTTGGGAGCCTGGCGCGCGGCTAAAAGACCAGGACCTAGACGGCATCGAGGCCGAGGTGCTTTTTTCCAGCCCGACCCGCCAGTTATATAGCATAATCGAAGAACCGTTTCAGCGCGCCATTTTCAATTCATACAATGAGTGGCTGCACGAGTTCTGCAGTTACAATCCTAAGAGATTGATCGGCTTGGCCACGATTTCAATCCTCGACATTGACCATACGGTCGCAGATATTCTCCGCTACGCTAAGCTAGGATTTCGTGGCGTGCAGATTCCGACGCGAATCAAGGAAAGCGGCTATTACGAGCTGAAGTATGAGCCGATGTGGGCGGCTTTGGAAGAAACCGGGATGATCGTCAACGTGCACACCAGCGCCACCCAAGGCGTGGCGCGCACGCATTACGAAGGGCCCCGGCCGGTGGAACCGAAGAAGCAAAGCCTCGGTTTCGCCAGCAAGCAGGCGCCGGCCCAGCAGTTTCTCGGCAATCTAATTCTATCCGGCGTTTTCGACCGTCACCCGAAATTGAAAGTCGTCTGCGCGGAGTTCGACGTCGGCTGGGTCGCCAATCTCGTACAGCAGGTGGATTACTGGTTCGGCCGCCAAAGCACTTTCGACGCCGACCGGAACATCAATAAGCTGCCTCCTAGCGAATACTTCAAGAACAATGTGTTTTTCACTTATCAAGACGACCGTGCCGGCGTGTTGACCACACCCGTCTATGGCGCGGACAATTTCCTCTGGGCCAGCGATTATCCGCACGGCGTGACGACCTGGCCCTACTCCAAGGAAACCGTCGATCGCAACTGCGCGGGCATTGATCCGGCTATCAAGCTAAAAATCAATCGCACGAACACAGCAAAGCTCTATGGTTTGAGCGAGGGATAGAGGGATTTCAAACTCAATACCGGGAGGCAATATGAAAATCACCGTAGACAGAACGAAGTGCGAAGGTTACGCCAAGTGCATCCAGGCTACGCCCAAGGTGTTCAGATTGGACAAGACCATGATCGCCGAAGTGATCGACTCCAAGGGTGACAGCGATGAAAAAATTCTCCTCGCCGCCAAAATCTGCCCCACCAAAGCGATCAGCCTCGAAGAGGAGGGGACGGGAAAGAAAATATATCCCGCGGGGTGACTAGCCCGGATTATTCACTGGCACGCAACGATCAAGGGACGAGCCCTCCGGATCGAAGGCAATGGGCCTCTACCTTGAGGCGACCTGCAAACCTAGTTCTGGAGCAGATACCTGGTAAACAATTCGAGCGCACGGCCAAGCATCTTAAACGTCATTGAAGCTGTTCGTCTCTGTGCCTTCGCTCCTCCAAGCTCATCCCTTGATCGACACGGTGTCGTGGTTTTTCCTCGGATTTCGCCACGAATAATCCGGATTAGCGCTGGTCTAAATTCACAGACGCGATCACGGGGGCCGCGTCTTGCACTACGGCAGCCAGGGCTCGGCTATTTCCCGGTCTGCTTGTCCCTAAGCGTCTGAATTTCGTCTAAACATGTCGCGCAGAGGTAGGCGGCGTGGGGCAAGAAGACTAATTCGTCTGTTTCGCGGGGCTCCATGCAGATGCCGCACAGACGTTCCGCTTTGGGGTTTCCATCGGATACCGTGGAGCCTGCGGCTCCGTCCGCATCCCGTTCACCCTCCTCGGCGATGATACCCCTGCAAAGCTCGACGCACTCATCACAGATGAAAACAGCAAGACCGGCGATGAGCTTTTTTACTTCGTGTTGCTCTTTGCCGCAAAAGGAACAGGAGGATAGTTGAGCCTCTTCAACAAATCGAGGAATGTCCGCGTCCCATCCATCGCCATAAGTTTTCTTGAGGGTCTCCTCCAACGCCGTTGCCACCTCGAGTAATTGCCGCGCGACTTCGCTTCGCTTAGGGAAACTTTTGGATTCCACAAGCCTGCCCACCGCCTGCTTGAAGCTTTGCAACGCATAGCCGTACTTCTGATCGCTGATAAGATCCGCGCATTCCTCAAAACCCATCGCTGATTTCTTAACCCTCATCGTCATCCCTTCCTCGACGCGAATCGCCGATCTTGGCCTACGAGTTATTAAATCAGGTTCTTCCGGGCTTACTGTGAAGGAATATTCACCACAGACCCAGCGCGGCAGAGCCGCAAGCAAAACTCGGAATATCTCGCGCAAAGGCGCAAAGGCCGCAAAGAAATCAAACTTCCGGACTTGGCGTTCTTGGCGTCCCTTCGGCTTCGCTCAGGACATGCTTGGCGCGAGCAAAATTCCCGTTTGGATAGCCACCACGGGCCACCGGAAAGTTTGCGCAAGCTGCGAAAATCTTCAAGTATAGTACTACGAAGAGCACGAAGTTTATAACTAAAAATATCCGAACCCTTCGTGGCCTTCGTGATCTCCTTCGTGGTGAGACTTTCTTTCGTCAATTGCTGCATCCATGACGAATAACACCGACTTCCTTTAAATCATATAGCTGCCGCAGTTGACGTTAATCGCCTGCCCGGTGATGTATGAAGCCGCGTCGCTGGCGAGAAACAGAATCGGGCCGACGAAATCTTCCGGCTCGAGAACGTGGCCCAGCGGGTTAGAGCGCAGCCGCGCCATTAACTCCTCTTCGGTCCGGTGCGTGCGCGGCATCGCGGTATTCGCGGCGCCGGGACAGATGGCGTTGACCGTGATTCCGTCCGCACCCACTTCGCGGGCGAGCGCCTTGACGAAGCCGATAATCGCCGCCTTCGATGCGGCATAAGGGGCGAATTCCTTCGCGCCGTAATGCGCAATGCCCGAGGCGATGCTGATAATCCGCCCGCTCTTTTGCTTCCGCATGGATGGGATAAAAGCCCGCGAGCAGAGAAAATTTCCGCCAAGATTGATGTCGATGGTGCGGTCCCAGAGTTCTTCGCTCATCTCGACGACCAAAGATTTGAGATATACCCCGGCGTCGTTGACGAGAATGTCCACCCTACCAAAACGGTCGAATGTGACGTTCGCCAACCGTTTCACGGAGGACTCGTTGGCAACGTTCACCTCCGCGGGATGCCCCTCCGTGCCCAATGCCTGAAGTTCGTCGACAACGTTTTTAGCCTTGTCGGCCTGGAGATCGGCGACCACAATTTTGGCTCCCTCGCGCCCCAGACCAAGGGCAATGGCGCGGCCGATCCCTTGCGCGCCGCCGGTTACGACAGCGACTTTCCCCTGCAATCTCATGGCGTCACCAGTCCGCCGTTCACATGAAAGGTCTGGCCCGTGATCCAATTGCTTTCCGGCGTCGTCAGAAAGTAGAAGGCCTCGGCGAGATCTTCCGGCTGTCCCGTTCGGCCCATCGGGATTTGCGACCAACGCTGCTTGCGCGCCTCAGGAGATTCTTTGCCCATGACCCGCGGCGTATCCGTGGGACCCGGCGCCACGGTATTGACCAAAATCCCGTCCTGGGCAAGTTCCTGCGCGAGCGTTTTTGTAAAGGCGATGATGCCCGCCTTCGCCGCCGAATACGGCGTGCGCAGGGCCGAGCCTGTGACCCCGTAGTTCGACGCGGTATTGAGAATGCGCCCGCTTTTTTGCTTCTGCATGACGGGCGCCACCGCGCGACACATGAGAAACGTGCCTTTTAAATTAACGTCGATGACTTCTTTCCATTCCGCCCAAGTGAATTCCTCGATGCGTTTGGTATAGAAGCTGCCACCGGCAATATTCGCCAGGACATCGATGCGGCCAAATCGTTTCTCGACGTCGGTCACCACCGCTTTGACCTCGCGTGCCTGCGTCACGTCCACCGACAGCGCATCCGCCTTTCCACCCGCGGAGGCGATTACCCCGCGCACCTTTTCGGCAGCGCCGTGGTCAAAATCGGCCACGATAACCGTGATCCCAGCGGCCGCCATCCTGCGCGCTACAGCGCCGCCGATCCCGCCTCCCCCTCCAGTGATCAACGCAATTTGGCTCATGCTCCCCTTTCTTCCGCCAGGCCATAAATCTTTTCGATCTCTTTCTGATATCGCTGTTCGACGGCTTTGCGATCGACCTTGATTTTCTGAAAGACGGTGACGGTCCTCACCTCGTCTGAAAAGTCGTTCTGCAGGACTGCGAATTTGCGAATCGTTTCAAACTGCTCCAGGCGCGCATTGATCTGATCGATCCGGGACTGGAGCGCTGTGGCAATCTCACTTTCGGTCAACGCCGACTCCTCTTTGTGAAGCTCCCCAGCGATTTTCTTTCTCTCCGGCACGATCAAAGCCGCAATGAAAGGCCGCCGGTCGCCCAGCAGGATCGCCTGCCGCACGAATGGATCGTTCTCTAGAAGAAGCTCGATGAAGCCGGGATAAATATTGGAGCCGTCGGAGCAATTGAAAATGTCTTTCTTCCGGCCGGTGATGAAAAGACAGCCCTCCGCATCGATGGTACCGAGATCACCGGTGTGAAACCAGCCTTCGGCGTCGATGGCCTCACGGGTCGCTTCGGGGTTTTCAAAGTACCCCGGCGTTACGGTGGGGCCGCGAACGAGGAGTTCTCCATCTTCGGCGACACGGATCTCACAATTCGGAAAAGGCTTGCCCAAACTCCCCGGCTTCGTATCGATGATCCCACTGAGAGTGACGCCGCCGCACTCCGTCGAACCATAGGAGCCGATGAGCGGAATACCGATCAACTCGAAAAATCTCATGATCCTCGGCGGCATGGCGGCGCCGCCATAGGAAATATACTTCATCCGACCGCCCAGAGACTTTTTGACGACATTTTTAAGCCTTGCTTTTAACTCATCGAATTGCCGGCTTTCATCGCGGTTGAGATGAGCTAGCTCGGTTTTTTTGCGGTCGAGCGTTTCTAGCTGCTCCCAAAGCTCGCCATTGCCGTCTTCCTCCAATATGCTCTGCCAAATCCGCTCCATGACGCGGGGCACCACGGCCAACGAGGTCCCGGCAAGGAGCTCGACCAGTTTGAGATTCAACTCCAATTCGGTCGCTTCGATAATCGCCGTCGTTCTACCGATGGCAACACTCTTGAGAAAACCGAATCGGCCAAAAAGGTGATTGAGGCTGAGTACGATGATGAAAAGCTCCTCCGGCGCGCTGCGCACAATTTCGCCGCCATTGGAAATGTTCGAAAGAAGATTGTCTTGAGTTCTCATGACCCCCTTCGGCTCACCCGTGGAACCGGAGGTATACATGATCGTCGCCAGATCGTTTTTATGCACCGATTCGAGAATCTCGAAAAGGCGTCCTTCTTCGACGCCGGCTCCCCGTTCAATCAGGTGAGCAAAGGACAGCGTATTCGGTAGGTTTGACTCAGCCCCCTCCATAACGACGATGTGAGAAAGTGCGGGAAGTTGGCTTTTGAGATTGAGCAGCCGACCGACGCCCGTGGGGTTTTGCACAAAGGCCGCACGACAGCGGGAATGGCCGAGGATCCTGAGAAGCATCATGTCCGACAGGGTCGGCGAGACGATAACATTGGGCAGCCCGCCAGCCAGTGTCGCCAAATCGGCGCACAGCCACTGCAGACTGTTTTCACCGACAATCGCAACTCTCTCGCCCGGCGCTAGGCCAATAGCATAGAGCGCCAGGAGAACGTTTTGCACCATGGCGCCGAAGTCGCGCCATGAGATTTCCTCGAAGCGTTTGTTCCGCTGTAACTTGACGAAAGGTCGATCACCCAATTCCGCGACTCGGCGAAAAAAGATCGCCCCTAGATGACGATCCTTTGTGTATGGAGGATTTTGAGGTGATTCCATCCTTATAAAGCAGCAAAAAGCGCCGGTTCGAATCTGGATCTGCCTGGTTTTTCGACTTTTTTCAACCCCTTGATCTCGTCACGCCGTGAATACGCATATTGGACTGCTTCGGCCACGTCATCCATGTGCCCTTGCACGTATCGGCGCGCGGGCACGGCAAGGCGCAGGAGCTCAACACCGCGAGCCGTTTGGCTTGGAGCCAGCGGCGGCCCCTTGGCTAGTCGTATTCCGGAGATATGGTAAATAAAAGCCGCCAGCGCTTCCGCCGGATGATTCTCTGCCGGTACGTGCGGCAGAAAGCTTCTTACATCGATGAAAACTCCGTGGCCGCCCGGAGGCGTGAGAATCGGAATGCCGTCTTTGAGTCTGCGCCACAGGTAGTTCACCTGCTCCACGCGGCTGGTTACATAAGAATCGCTGGCAAAAATTTCCTGCAGGGCGACTCCCATCGCTTCCATCGCCACGCTGGGAGGTTGGCTCCCATTAAGAAAATTCTGCACCGAAGCCTTCTGATAGTTCGCTTCGTCGCGCATGGCAATGATGCCGCCCACCGGTACGAGAAAATCTTTGAGGGCGCTCATCGTGCAGCCGTCGGCCAGCGCGCAGGTCTCATTAACGATCTCCTGGAGGGAGTGGTTCTGATAGCCCGGCTCGCGTTGTTTGATCAGATAGCTATTCTCCAGAATACGGCAAGCGTCGAGAAACAGCGGAACCTTATGAGCGCCGGCGATGGCTTTGATCTCTTTAAGATTGCCCAAAGAGACCGGGTGGCCGCCGCAAGAGTTCACGCAGAGCTCAACATAAACGCAACCGACCTGCGCGCCGTGCTCTTCGAAAACAGCCGCCAGCTTCTTTAGATCGACGTCGCCCTTGAAAAGTTGCGCGGAGTAAAGGTCGTGGGCAGCTTCGGCGATCACATCGACTACTTTTCCGCCATTGGACTCGATATGAAAGCGGGTCGAAGGGAAAAGCATGTTGCCCGCCACCACGGCGTCTTCTTTGACGTGTAACTTTGCCCAGATGCGCTCCGCAGCCCGGCCTTGGGCGACCGGAACCACGCAGGGGAAGCCAAAGATCTTTTGAAATTTTTCCGATAGCGAAACGAAAGCCCGGTTCCCTTCCGGCGCCATTTCCATCCCTGATTCCAGCGGCCCCACTCCTATAAGCTTCGACAGCTGGGCCATACTGAGCGAACTCACGCCGCTGTCCGTTTTCAAGTCCACGTAGATCATTTCTTGCGGAACAAGCTCGGTATTGTAATAAGCAGCCTTGAGCGCATTTTCTCGTTCTCGCAGAGTGGTCTGTCTTAACGGTCGCACCACCGCGATCTCATAAGGGATGGAGAAAGGAACACCTGCGGAGCTATCTTTCATTTAAAATCCTTCCATCGTGAAATTCACACGACATTGCCAATTTCAATCCGATTCCCATCAAGATTTCTTTGCAATTTCGGGCCGCGTTGGTTGTGGATCACGAGCAGTGAGCACGGCAAGCGCTCTTTTCACCATCCTGCGCT